>JAEOTI010000417.1 GCA_016839955.1 Candidatus Hodarchaeota archaeon
AATTCTGCCCAACGCAGTCTGTGCGTTTTTTCCACCTAATATTTGAATTAATTGCTCTACGGAAATCTTTGATATTTCAGAAACTTCTTCCAAAATTTCTATGCATCTTTCTTTACTTAGAATTGCACCACAGTTAGTATGTCCACAAATCAGGATTCGATTAATTCCAAGTTCATAAATTGCTATGATTACTGATCTTAAAATATCCTGAGTAATTTTATTACCAGCATTTCGAAGAATTAAAGCGTCTCCAGGCTTTAAACCAAAAATCTCATTGACAATTCGGCTATCCATACAAGTAATTATGACAAGTTTAAGCTTTGGTTTTGCATTTAGTTCTTTATGTAACCGAGAAAATTTTAAAGACCGCCAATTTGACGCTCTAACCTTCAAATCTTCGAAATTTATGGACAATTTCCCACTTCACTTAATGATTTCCTTAACACTGGTACGGTGTCTGTTTCAGCACATCTTCCCCCATATCCAGCTCCGTGATGAACTCCAATAAAAGATCTTGTTGTTTGTGATCTATTCCCAATTCTTCAGCTTTTTCTATTTTTATTTCCTTCCAGCCTTTTTCTGAAAGTTCTTAAAGGTGTAAACTTCAAGGTTTGGAACTTTTTTGAAGAAAGGATCATCCGCTATTAATTCTTCATGATTATGAAGGGCTGCACTAGCAATCAACGCATCAAAGAATTTTCCCTCTGCTAGAGTGTCTAATTGGACTCCTTGGGCGATTTCTTTGGGAGTACAAGGCAGCACATTTATTTTTTCTTGATGAAAGATCTTACTCAATAGATTAAATGTTTCTTGAATCAAAATTGGTTCTATTTTTTGACTTTTTAGGACTAATAGAGTTTCGATCAATGCAACTGATGGAACTTTGAATTCCAATTGGGAAGGTTTTTTCTCCAATATCGTTTTGACTATAGAATGATGTGGATCAGTCTCCTGAAGGGCAAATAAAAACTGGGTATCTACAATGACCATTTACTATGTCTCCCATTCTCTCACTAAATTTAGAGCATAGTCGTATGCTTTTTGCCGTGTATCTCGATTGAAAGTTATATTACCCATGAGTTCTGCAAGTTGCTTTGCCCAATTATGGTCTTTAGGTGTCATAATGATCTTTTTGCCATCTGTCTCTAATAATATTGATTCTCCTTCCTTCAAAGGAATTTTTTTGCGAATTTCAAGAGGAATAACAACGGTGTATCGTTTTCCAATTTTAGCATTTTGGATATTATCAGACATTCATACTTCCTCAGTCTGAAATTAGTAATTATCTGATAAAAACCTTTCTCTTTGGGGAAAAAAACCCAAGGACTTGTCAAGGAAATTATAGTTGAAAATATATTTAACAAATCTAACCTAAGCAAATTCTTCTCTAATTTCTCTTTTAACCCCTCATAAGCCAGAACAAAATAATCTGTCAAAATATCAAGTCTTTTTCGTTTAATTATTTCACCTAATTAAGTGATAAACGTTGAGAACAGTTTGGACAACTAGGATTTTGTTTAATTATTTCTAAAATTTCTTGTAAATGAAATTTTGCTCTACAATGTGGACACCGAGCAATAACTGTATTTTCTAATAATTCCTTTCCACAAAGGATACATTTATAGTCAATAGTAGATTCTTTAAAGGCTTCAATAAGCCGTTGACCATATTTATTTACTCTATATTCACTAAATCCAAGACGGACATTCAATTCTGCGACAGATTTCGGATTTTCCCGACTTAATTCAATAAGAATGTCTTTTGGTAAAATAAGATCGGGATCAAGTTCTTCTTCCTTTGATTGTTCTCTCCTCCAATTAATTAAAGAATTTAAACGTTTTTCAAACGCCAAATCATACTCTTGTTCTTCTAGTAGCTCTGGTGAGATATATCGTCTCAAATTTTTTATTTCACTAACATCAACTGGTTCAGCTGTCTTTGCTTGTTGAATAACTTGTTGTAGCTCTTGTTTATATCTTATATTTTTGCCAAGAATCCGATTCCAGTCATCTTCTGTTTGTGGATCAGATGTGATTACCTGGATGAGTCTATCGTCATGGATTATCATGTAATGTGGACGATCTCGTTGTTTTGCTTTTTGTTCTCTCCACTCATTAAGCGCTTTCAATGTTGGTAATTTTTCTTCAGGTAATTTCTTTGCTCCTGGAATTTTATAAAATGAATCTGGATTAAACACACGCATAGAGGGTTCAACACTTTGAAGGAAACTAAAGTGCTCCTCTGCATCTTCTAAGCGATTATTCTCTGATAATTCTTTAACTAATCGATGGTATAGTTCAATTAAATACCGTACATCATCAGCAGCATAAGCAACTAACTTATCGGATAATGGGCGTTTACTCCAGTCGGCTTGGCTTTCTTCCTTGGAAATTCCTTTTTTCAAGAACTCAAAGATTAATTTTTTCAATCCATATCTGACAATTCCAAGATATCGTGCTGCTACCTGAGTATCGAAGACATTGACAAGAGAAAGATTGAAATGTTTCTTCAATAACTGAATATCTTGATGACCATCATGTAAAATTTTCTTGATGTGTGGATTCTCAAATATTTCTCTGAAAGGTTCTATGTCATTAAGTCCACTAGCTAGACAATCGAAAAGGAATATTTTTTTCTGAGTTCTTATTTGTATAAGGCATAAGCGCTCAGAGTATCTGTAGAAATTGTCATTCTCAATGTCAATTCCAATTATCTTTTCTGATTTCATCTCGTCAATAGCTCGAAGAAATGCATCTCTAGATCGTATTATAATCGGTCTTATCTTTAATGATTGTTTTTGGGATCTTTCTTTCACTTTACCTTTGATAGCAATATTATCTTTCAATTTTAGTTAATTCCTATTGTATCACTGCAAAAAGCAGTTATTCTTTTTTCAATAATGTCATGATGATCGAACCTGCATATTATATTCCTCAGATCTCTCAAGCAAAAGGTTCGACTAAATTGAATAATCTGTTGGAAATACTCAATGATTCGTTGGAGGTTATCTAAAGTTGCATCAAGAGGTTCAAGGAGTTGATTGCTTAAGTCGGATACCATAGTCACTTCTTTGCCCCAATGATTACATCTACC
>JAEOTI010000070.1 GCA_016839955.1 Candidatus Hodarchaeota archaeon
GAAAACATTCTGACCAAACTTGTAACATAAAATTCTCATAATCACCTTGTGGTTGTTGATCATCATATGAATTCCCTTTGTCATCGGAATAAGTTTTGCTCCGGTTATAAGGAGGGGATGTCACAATAAGATCCATAGTATCATTCATGATTTCATTCATGTTTTCAGAGCTTCTATAATAAACGATTTGATCTCCAAATTTTTCAAAATTTGACACTTAACCACCACTGTATATCGGAATCAAAATTTAATACAGATTGTAGATATTTACTCTTGAGGACAATATAAAGAAGAGTTCATTATTCATATAAATTGTTCTGTAAGAATGAGCTTCTTTCGAGAATTTATCTAATTCAGATTAAACAACAAAAGCTTAATATTTTCATAATATTCAAATGTTTATTACACTTATAAGCAGCTGTTAGTTGTACAAGAACATCTACGCTTTACTATTCGTTATTTTGTGTGACGATGAGTAGATATATACACCAAAACAGCTCTAACCCGTGTAAAGATATCAAATGTGAGTATTATGTCTGACGAACATCCAGAATCTCAAGAAAATGAAAAAGTTGAGGAAGCTGAAGAGACTAAAGAAGTTGAAAAAACCGAAAAAGTCGAGGTAGCTGAAGAGACTAAAGAAGTTGAAAAAACCGAAAAAGTCGAGGAAGCTGAAGAGACAAAAGAAGTTGAAAAAACCGAAAAAGTCGAAGAAGCCGTTGAAGAACTCAACATAATGAAGATAAGTGAACTTTCTCCTTTTGACAGAAAGCTACAGGTAACTTTTGTTGTTTTAGAAAAAGGGGAAACTAGAAGTATCGTAAGCAGAAAAACTAATGAAGAACATCAGTTGGCAGATATTCAAGTAGGGGATGAAACAGGTTCTATCAAATGTACGCTCTGGGATGAAACAATAGATCGTGTCTCGGAAGGAAAAACATATCAACTAAAAAATGGATATGTGAATGTTTTTCAAGGCGAAATGCGAATTGCTCTAGGTAAATGGGGTTCAATTGAAGATACTGAAGAAATAATCGAAGTAGATTCCGTGAATACCGAAAACGATCGATCCAAAGAACAACACGAAGACAGACGTCGAAGAAGCTATAACCGTGGTGGTGGTGGCGGCGGCGGCGGCGGTGATAGAGCACGTAGATCTCGTGGCCGAGGGGATTCAGGCGGATATCGTGGAAGACCCTCAAATCAAGACCGTTGGTAATTTTTTTTACCAAACTTCCTTTTTCTTATTTTTAAATCGAGAGTTTCATTTTTTTTTCTAACTGAACTTATCTCTGATCATTAGAAAATATACAAACAATCCTACTGTTATTAATGGGTATGTCAATGCAGACAATCCATACGTTTGCACATTACTTAGGATAGTTTCGTAACTTAGAACAATCGAAATTGACGATAGTCCATAGAGGATCACGCTAACAAACCAAGCCGCAATATTTAATTTCCAAAGACCATATCCTAATATGAATATCAAGAACCCTACAAAGAGGATTCCGACAGCTAATATACTAAAGATTGCTCCAGCAATACTCGTAGCGAATTCTTCCCAGGCTGCAGAAAATTCTTCTCCCAATATCCCAAACGTGATAATAAGAAACATTCCTCCTAATAATATAGTTGAGGCTCCAGCTAACATCTCTAATATAGCAATAATACTCAGAATTATAGGTCGTTCTTTTTTATTCATGATTAATACCCATTTTTTAATTTTAACATCTCTTTAGATCTCGAATTCTTAGTTATCTAAAAAGCTTTAGACGTAGATTAATTGTCCGAATATTTTCTCTAGAAGAACTTAATTGATTTTCATTCCTCTAGAATAAACTGGAAAGAAACTAATTCAAACGTTTTGAACTGAAGAGGAACTATAGTGGAAAAATATGGGGCCGAGTAAATCAAACGAATATCTTCTAAAAATCTGTGCCTTTGGCTCTGGGAATACAGGAAAAACAGATTTTATTCGTCGTTTTGCTGAAGATAAATTCGACGGGAATTATCTCCCAACTTTAGGAGTAGATATAACTACAAAGAAACTTATGATAGGAGGGAAGAAGGTTAAGTTAATTCTCGTAGACACAGCCGGCCAAGAGTTTTTTGGTAAACTTAGACCAAGTTATTATCGCGGTGGATCTGCAGGATTAGTCATTTGTAATATTCACGATCGAAAAACGATAGAAGAAATTCCTAATTGGATTAAAGAATTTAGAAATCATATACCTACACCTAGTATACCAATGGCAATTGCAATCATATTGAATGAGGTTGAAAAACCAAAATACTATGCAAGCGAACCAAAAAGAGTGACAAAAATTAAACGAAAAAGAAGAAATAGGTTCATACGCCAACTTCTAAAGAGATTTAGAAGAAATAAATCGAAAAGAAAAAAACAGAGAGTTAAAAAAAGGATATCACGAGATACAATTCCTGAAGAATGGGCCTCTTTATCTAATTTCGAGTTAGCAGATCATATCGCAAAAGATTATGAAATTAAGCTTTATAAAATCGATCTTGATTTAGTAAAAACAATCCCAGATTGTTTTATAGATCTTGCACAGGAAGTTATTCGGTAGTAATTTCGCTTCTACTTTTAATTAATATTTTGCGTTGTCCAATAAATCTTTCAAGCAAGATAATTTTTAGTTCCAATAGACGTTACAAATAATAAGGTATAATCTATCCAATACGTAATAAGAGATTATCTAATGGTAACGAATTTTAAATCATGAGTGTGGTAAGAATGAAAAATAAAGTTGGAATTAGACTCGAGGACAAAAATAAGTGGGAAAGTAGAACGCCGATTGTCCCAGATCATATTAAGGAACTTATGGAACGACATTCATTAGAATTTATTGTTCAAGAATCTCCAATACGAGCATTCACAGATGCAGAGTATCAGAAGAGTGGAGCGAGAATTAGTCCTGATTTAAAGGATGCTGGAGTAATATTTGCAATAAAAGAAATACCAGCTAAATTAATAGAACAAAATAAAACATATATATTTTTTAGTCATACAGTTAAGGGACAAAAATCCAACATGGAGATGTTGCAGCGTATTCTGGACTTAGGAGCAACTTTAATAGATTACGAAAAAATTGTTAATGAAAAAGGGTTTAGATTAATATATTTTGGAAATTATGCTGGATTGGCAGGAATGAACCAAACATTATGGGCTTTTGGACAAAGGATTAAAGCTGAAAAAGATATTGATACCCCTTTTCTTAAACTAAAACACACTTATGAATATAAGGGCCTTCCTAATATGAAAGAAGCATTAAAAGAAGTTGGGAAGGAAATTAAGGAAAAAGGACTTAATAAAGAACTAGTACCTTTAATTGTTGGTTTTGCAGGTTATGGTAATGTATCAAAAGGTGCTCAATCCATTTTAGACCTCTTACCAGTGATTGAAATTGAACCAACAGAACTTTCGGATTTTTATTATAATAAAACTGAAGAAATGTCTTCTAATCATGTTTATAAGGTAGTTTTCAAAGAAGAACATATGGTGGTTCCTCTTACAGAGGGTAAAACCTTCGACTTACAGGATTACTATAAATATGGATCAGAAAGATACAAAGGAGTATTTAATCAATACATACCATTTCTAACGATATTGATGAATGGGATATATTGGTCAGCAAAATATCCGCGATTGATCACAAAGGAAGATGCAAAAGGTTTGTTTGAAACAAAGCTCTTTAGACGATTACATGTGATTGGAGATATCTCATGTGACATCGAGGGAGGTATTGAACCAACAGTAAGAGTAACTGAACCTGATAATCCAGTATTTATCTATAATCCCTTTAAAGATGAAGCAAATTTAGGATTTACCGGTGAAGGATTAGCTATAATGGCAGTAGATAATTTACCGTGTGAACTTCCTCAAGAGTCATCCGGAAATTTTTCAGAAACTTTGAAACCGTACGTAAATACGATTGCAAAGGCTGATTATTCAAAATCATTTGATGAGTTAGATTTACCACCAGTAATTAAAAACGCCGTAATTGTTCATAAAGGGGAATTAACTCCTAATTTCAAATATTTAGAGAAATATCTTAGATGAATCTAGAAAAATTCATTTAGTCTTTGATAAGAATTGCCATTAACAATCGAAAGTCAATAGAAATCATAATAATATTCTTAGAGTGTGCAAATTATGAAAAAAGTATTAATATTTGGTGCAGGAATGGTAGCGGGTCCTCCTGTAAAATATTTATTAGAAAGAAATTTTCAAGTAACTGTAGCGAGTCGAACTGTAGCTAAGGCGGAAGCTTTACTTAATAATCACCAGAATGGTGTTGCTAAAGCGTTTGATATTACAGTAGCTTCGGAAGAAGATCTTGATAGTCTAATTAAGGATTGTGATTTAGCCGTAAGTTTATTACCATATACTTACCATGTAAAAGTGGCAAAATCATGCCTTAAGTATAAAAAACACATGGTTACTACCTCTTACGTC
>JAEOTI010000418.1 GCA_016839955.1 Candidatus Hodarchaeota archaeon
CAATAGAGTTCAACAACATCATAACCAAGCTCTTGAAAAATTTTGGGAGCCGAAAGACACATACTTCCGTTTCCACAATCAATAACAACTTTTAAGTTTTTATCTACTGAAAATCGCTGTTTAAGAAAGGAGAGATACTCGGACCATCGATCCAAGTGTTCAATTGGTCCCACATGATTCCATTCTGTTTCGGGAATTGAAGAGGAATAATTGGTGGTTTCATCTCTAATATCATTTAATTCTTCCTCAGAAAAACCAACACCGTCCCCATGATAAAATTTTACACCATTCCACTCAGGAGGCAGATGAGATGCGGTTATAAAGGCTATTACGTCATATTTTCCTGTCCAACCAGTAAACATACACTCCCCAAATGCTAAAGGCTTGCCAGAAAAACCGATTTTCAATCCATAAGCACTTAAGGTGGATACAAACGTTGAAGCAAGCAAATGACTTGTTGTACGAACATCAAATCCAATGAAAATACTTTTTATAGCTTTTTTTCTTGAAAAAGCTGCAAAACCTTTGCCAATTTGACTAATTATTGTTCGAGTCATCGTTTCGCCGTATTTTCCTCGAATGTCATATGCTCGAAATATATTAGGGTCAATTTCCGTAGTCATTGTATTCATTTACTTCCAATTCAGAATTTTCGTTTTTTGATCAATAGTTTTCCGCATTACAATTGTACTAGCATATTCGATATCTTCAGCTTTGAGAAAGCCATTCTTTTGGTAAAATCTCAAAGCATTTTTGTTAACTTCCTGAACACCAAGCTCTATGGATTTTAAATTCTTTTTCAACACCAATGATTCTAATTCAAATATGACCTGAGAACCAATACCCTTTCTTTGGTGTTTTTTATCTACAACAAGAGATGTTAACCACAATGTGTTCTCTTCTGTAAAGTTAAACCAAACAAATCCAATGAACTGGATCTTAGTTTCTTCATTATTAACAATATTTAAGACACGTTCATTGTCATTGTTTATGGCGTCAATAAGATCTTTTTTCCAACCTTCCCAATCATATTTGGGAGTTTGCCATGATTTCCTTAGGATTTCATCCATTTCATTGAAAGCAAGATTGAAGATCTCATCAACATCTTCAATTCGACTCAGATTAAGCTTCAACAAGGATTCCCATTAGTAGAAGCTAATTCTCTTAACTAAAAGACTTTTGTTTAAATGAAGAAAAAAACCAGATAAGTGCTATTTAATCGCTTATTTTGGGAGCCATATATAGATGCCAGTTATTCTTGTTACTAATGATGATGGAATCAATGCAGCAGGACTTCAAACCTTAATAAAGCATTTATCTGATATTGCAGATTTAATTGTTGTTGCTCCTGAAAGTCAGAGAAGTGGTGAAAGTAAATCATTAACATTTCAGGCACCACTTAGAGCAAAAATGATTACTGGAACACCCCATACCTTAGCAATCAGTGGTACTCCTGCTGATGCAGTGGTACTGGGGTGTCACTTAACCAGACGAAAATATGGACAACAACAACCAGATCTGGTAGTCTCTGGTATAAACGCTGGAGACAATACATCAATACACGCGTTATTAACATCGGGTACATGTGCTGCTGCATTTGAAGCTGCCATTATGGGTATTCCTGCAATTGCTTTTTCGAAGGTTGTACAACCTAGTGAATTTTTCGAAAATGGAAATCAAGAAGATTATGAAATTGCTGGAGAAATAGCAAAAGACATCGTTGAAAAAACTCTAAAAAACAAACTTCCAGCTGAAATAGCTTTCCTAAACGTAAATTTTCCTGAAAAAGTGACACGTGAAACTCCTAAACTTAATACAACTGTGAGTCCCATCGGTTATACAGTTGATGTTCAAGAAATAACTGATCCACGTGGAACTTCTGTTTATTGGGTCTGGGGACCTATGAAAGAAGAATTCGCGATAGGAACGGATATACACACCATTTTAATTGAGAAAAAGGTATCTATTTCTCCGATTCACATCTCAATTTCAGCACCAATATCTTCAATATCTCATTTGGAGTTAGAATCATAAGTAAAATGGATATTCTGTGTTTTTTTCTAAAAGATTAGTCTAATTATTCCAATGATGGAGAAAATCAACTAATTCTGAAGAAGAACTAATTCCAATCATGACCTGGTTAATATTTTGTTGTTTTAAATTACTAATAGACCTTTGTACATTAGTTAAATTTCCTCCACCTAGAGTTTTAATTGCGATTAATCGTTTTTTTAAGTTCTGAAGATTTTCTATTGCAGATAGGGCCCCCTGTTGAGATGGAAACATCATTATTCCTTCATGATTTACTGGTGTCAATATTCCCACGACTCCATCAATTTTGTCCAGTTTTGGTAGGGACAATCCAGCATGATGAACTCCAAAACCAACAGAATGGCCAAACGAACGACCAAACTCAATGAGATGTTCAATTAGATCCAATCGATTGCTTGCGACCAAGAAATCAACTTCTGATCCAAATTCTAAAAATTCAATATCAAATGCAGAAAGCTTATCGATCACAGTCTCGATAGTTTTAGTGGCAAGAGAAATACCTTCTATCTCAAAATTGTTAAGAAACAACTTATCAGAAATAGCTTCTACTATCTGGGTTTCCCAATTCGGCCTACATTTGAGAATAACATCTTTGGAGACTCTATTGAGTAATTTGTCCTTTTTCTCACCATAAGCCATGATAACTGTTGCCCAACGTCTATACACTTCAAGAGGTTCTTGTTCAAGTAGTAATGGAATTGAAATATTAGGAATTACAGAAATATCAGGAGTACTGTTTGATAACTGCAGCATAGCATTCCAATGGTACTGCATTTGTTCGTTTTCAGGAACTTGAATAGCAAATCTACGAATTCCCGTTGCGTACGCAGCTTGTAATAATTGTAATACGCTTTCAGTTGAAGAAAATGTCGCTTGCAGACTCAATTCTTGATGATGACCTCTATAGGAGACACCTATAAATGGTAGATTACCTAAAATAACATTATTCAAATATAGAACCTCTAACTCTGCTCCTTCATTTTTAATGTTTAACCACTTGAAAATATAAAGCTGCATGATTGGAATTTCTCAAAAGAATAGAGGTAATAAACTTGTGGAAAAAGCATTATTCAGAGTTTGATGAACAAGAAGTAACGATGGCTAGCTCTACTGGGACAACCATTCGTTGGCTAATAAATAGAGAGAACGAAGATGTAAATATTGCCATGAGAAGGTTTGTACTTTCACCAAATGGGCAGATTGGTCTGCATTCCCATCCAGAATACCATGAAATTTATGTTTTGAGTGGAAAAGCTCGTGTGTTCAATGACAAGGATGATGAAGTTGAAGCAGGAGTTGGTGACGTTCTTTATGTTCCTCCTGAAGAAGAACATGGATACGAAACAATAGGCAATAAACCATTTGAGTTCATCTGCATTATTCCAATTTTGGAAAAGAAATAGAAACAGTTTTACAAATTTAAACCACAGGTAAACACGTCTGATCCGAGAATTTGATTAAATATTTGATTAATAATTTATTGGAGTTATTCCAAAATTGAGATTTGGTTTTCATGTTAGTATTGCGGGAGGGTTAGCAAAAGCTGTTGATCGAGCTCTCAAAAAAGAATGCGAAACAATACAGATATTTACACGTAGCCCTCGAATGTGGAGATACAAGGATCTAGATCCGGATGATGTTGAACTCTTTATCTTTCGACTTAAAGAAGAGGATATTCAACCTGTCTTCTCACATATGCCCTATTTACCCAATTTAGCGACCCCAAATGACAGTACTTATGAAAAATCAGTTGAGGCGTTAAAATTGGAGATGGAACGGGCAGCTTTTGCCAACATTCCATTTGTAATAACTCATTTAGGATCTCATAAGGGACATGGACGCGATTTTGCTATACAAAGAACTGTTGATGGAATTTTAACTGCACTAGAAGTAGACTCTGAAGCTATGATCTTACTTGAAAATACTTCTGGTTATAAAAATAGTATTGGACACCGTTTCGAAGATCTCGGAGAGATAATCGAAAAATGTGGATCAGACTCACGACTAGGTGTTTGTTATGACACCGCTCATGGATTCTCCGCGGGCTATGATATTCGAACTCCCCAATCTACAGAAAAAACTTTTCGACAACTCGATGAATTTGTAGGGTTGAATCGATTACTACTTATACATGCAAATGATTCACACGGAGACATAGGCTCAGGAATTGATCATCACGAGCATATTGGCGCAGGTTATATTGGAGAAGAAGGTTTTGAGTCTCTTCTTTCCTTCAAACCAATAATCCAATTGGATATTCCTATAATTTTAGAAACTCCTCAAAACGATGATATTGAAGCTGATTTGCGAAATATTCGATTACTAAGAAAACTAGCTCAAAG
>JAEOTI010000419.1 GCA_016839955.1 Candidatus Hodarchaeota archaeon
GATGATGATTTACTCGCGATCTTTAAAGAATTTAAACGGACATGTTTTTTAACAGTATCACTTAGGGAAAAGGATAGCAGGATAAGAATTTATAGGCTTAAAAGCAAAGAAAAGCGTTATAAAGAATTCACTCTGGTTGAGGATTTAAGATTAGAGCAAAAATTCTGGTCTCTTTTTGATTCTTTAAGAGTAGCCTCTTATGCTAGAGATATGATCTTCTACATGATTTTTTTGATATATTTAATACAAGAAAATCCATATCCTGAATTAAAAAAAGAATTGGATATCATTTTAAAAAATGAAAATCGATCGCTAGATGCAATTAAAAGAGTTTTGGATTATTTTGATCTTGATTCTAAAATTCCTTTGATAAGTGATGATTTTCCACTATTAATCGATAAAATGTTATCTATTTTTGATTATGAATCTATCCCAGACTTGGGTTATGATATTTTTTTTAATAATACATTAAATCATTTCATTTCAAGTTCTGGTAGAAGATATGGAGAATGGGATACACCTGAGGAACTTAATGATTTAATTGTCAATCTTTTAGAAATAAATTCATCTGATTCAATATATGATCCATGCGTAGGTTTTGGAGGAACTTTTATTGCAGTATTGAAATTCTTTGAATCTACGTTTCCAGATCTAAATACGAAGAAATTGAATTTTTTTGGTCAGGATATCAATCAGGAAATATTGAATATCTGTAAAATGCGCTTATATTTGACTGGTATTCGAAATATTAACTTAGCTTCGGGTGATACTTTAATTCAACCACAATTCATTGCTAACGATGATATTAAGAAATTTGATGTCGTGATAGCCTCACCTCCGTGGAACCTTAGCGGCTATGATGAAAATAGACTTAGAAAGGGGAAATATGTTGAGGAACGATATATTTATGGTTTCACAACGAAGACTTCTGCAGATTATCTATGGATACAACACTCCTTAGCTTCAGCGAAGGAAAAAAAAGGAAAAATTGCAGTTGTTTTGGCACCAGGCGTATTATTCCGAGAAGGAAAAGAAAAAGGAATAAGAAAGAGAATAATTGACAATGATTTATTAGAAGGTGTAATTTTATTACCTCAAAATCTGTCTTACAGTATTAATGCCCCTTCATGTTTACTAATATTCAAGAAACAAAAACAAGAAGATAGAAAGAACAAGATTTTCTTCATTGACGCTTCTGATGAAGCGGTTCCTCTGAGTAGGTCAAGAAATCTTTTGCAGTTAGAAAAAATACTTCCTAGTTACATGAAATTTGATGAAATTGAAGGTTTCTCAAAATCTGTTTCCATTAATGAAATAATCAAAAATGAATATAATCTGAATGTCGCTTTATATATTCCACCACCTGTAAAGAGTCAGAAAATTGAAATAAAAGAAGAAATTAATAAACTGCGCAAAATAAAAACTAGGATAAGTGAACAAGAGAATTATTTCTGGAACTTAAAGATAATTAAAGATTCTGATTCTGTAGATGAATTTGACTGGAAATATTCATCTTTAGAATCAATTAGTTCTTTGAAATATGGTGTTTCATTAACAAAAATAAAAGGATTAATTCCAAATCCAGATTTAGAGAATCCTTTGTACTTTATCCGTATTAATAATTTTGAAGATTTAGAAAAACACAATTTAGAAAAAATTGATCAATTTCGTATTGAACCTCCTAAAGGTGCGTTGTTAACGAGAGGTGACATTTTAATATCTAAGATTGTACATAAAACTCTAAAAATTGCATTATTTGACCACGAAATAAATGCGGTTGCGGATAACAGCGTTATTATACTAAGATTAAAGAAGAAATATAACCCTGAATTTGTATATAATATGTTGAAATCGGATATTATATCAAATAAGGCTGAAGTTCTTTCTACAGGTTTAACAATCCCTAGAATGTCTATTTCTCATTTAAAAAGATTTCAAATACCAGTTCTAAAAGATAAGAGACATGAAGAGCAAATAATTGAATTCTTCTTAAAAATTAAGGAATTGAAAGACGATAAAAACCAAGAATTAATCCGATACGAACGCATTAGTCAAGGAACATTAAACAAAATCTATTCTATGGCTGAAAGGAGCGATTGAACGGATATCGCTTTTCACGATGGCAAATTTGAAGTAAAATTAAAATTATTGAACGCTTCGAAGCCTTGTGGGTTATTTGTTTCGGAAAGTGGAAAACAAAGAAGCATACATCTGTATAACGGCAGGCCATACGAATCATAATTCTAAAACTCTGACATAATTTAAAATTTTAATATAAGAATTGCGTGAAATCAATAAGCATATTAAACAAATGTGAAGTTACATCGGAAGTTCGTAAAAACAGTTAAATTCCTTTTTTTTCTTTTATAATTTCTTCTTTTGTTTTGCCAAAAACGCGCAAAATTTTTCAGGTTTTAGCCATTCACAAATAGCAGATTCATTAACATTTTTCTGATAGTTTTTCTTTAATCATTCACTCAGATCTTTATAATCATATTTTTTAATAAATCTTAATTTTATTAAATTTCTCAA
>JAEOTI010000420.1 GCA_016839955.1 Candidatus Hodarchaeota archaeon
CATCCATCGGCCTCTACGAGGGCCTCGGATGCGCTCTTGCAATATGTGATTTCAGGGAAGAGTTTCTTCATGCTTTCCTCAGCCATGGGGTCGTATGCGGCTATGTCCGCTCCAAGGCGCAGCAGTTCAGCTATTACAGGAATGGAGCGTGACTCTCTAATGTCATCGGTGTCGTTCTTGAAGGCCAGACCAAGTACGGCTATTCTCTTGTTCTTGAGGTCACCGAGCTTCTTCTGGAGCAGCTCCACCATCTTCAGGGGCTGCCTGTCATTGACACCAACTACGGATTTAAGGAGTTGTGGTTCGTACCTGATGTCCTTTGCCTTTCCTATGAGGGCCTTGACATCCTTGGGGAAGCATGAGCCGCCAAAACCTGCACCGCAGTTGAGGAACTGGCGCTCTATCCTGAAGTCTGTGCCCACGGCATCCATGACCTCGTAGGTGTCGATGCCAAGCTGTTTGCAGATGTTACCAACTTCGTTTGCAAAGGATATCTTGGTAGCCAGGAATGAGTTGTTGACGTATTTGATCATCTCGGCTGTCCGGGGATTGGTATGGGTGACCTTGCAGTCCAGCTTGCGGTAGAGTTCGGACACTACAAAGAATGACCTCTCATCTATCGCACCCACCACGATCTTGTCCGGGTGCATGAAATCATAGACAGCCTTGCCTTCTCTCAAAAATTCCGGGTTCATTGCAACTCCGAAATCCTTCCCTGCCTTCTTGCCGGAGTACTCTTCAACTATCGGCAGCACCACTTTCTCAGTTGTCTCAGGCACCACTGTGCTCTTGACAACAACAACATGATAGTGATCTTTCTTTGCAATAGCCCTTCCAAGGCTGGCACTTGCAGCCTTCACAATGGAGAGGTCAATGCTTCCATCCTCTCCCGATGGTGTCCCCACGCATATAAACGAATCATCGGAATTCTGCACAGCATAATCATAATCAGATGTGGCAATGAGCGTCTTTTGTGTATGCTTTTGCATCAGCTCATCCAGCCCCTCCTCCCAGATAGGTGCAATTCCTGCATTGATCTGCTTTACCTTCTCTTCGTCAATGTCAATACAGATGACCTCGTGGCCAAGTTCAGCAAAGCAAGCAGCTGAGACCGACCCGACATAGCCTGAACCTATAATTGATACTTTCATGATGAGATTCTCCTTGTGGTGTAAATTGTTTGGAAGTGTATATTAGATTAATGACTCTCTTATTATTAATGAAACCTTTAGCCCAGTTTAGCCTATTAATTGCTTGGTGCTGTAATATAATCATAAATCGAATCTTCAACAGGATGATTCATTCGATATTTTACTTTTACAACTGACACATTTTTATTATTTTCATCAAGCAACGTAGCTTCTTCGAAGCTTTCATCAATAGGAGTCACATCACCCATATAGTAGAAATCGTTACTTTCTCCATTACTCTTTTTGATGAATAAAGACAACCTAAGACCATTTCTATAATTTCGAATGGTAACAACATCTTTGCTATCCAATTTTCTTCTAGATTTAGACATCCATTCGAATTCAGAATTATTGACAAAACCTTCTTCATATTTTGTAGTACTCGAAATATGCTCTTCTTTATGATAGTTTACAAATATTGGACAATTCGTTTTTTGAGGGTTGATAAGATAGCCTCCAACATTTTGTGCTAAAGGATTCTGCTCCCAATTTAGAATTCTAAAAACATCTTTTCGGGAATATTTCTGATACAATAGGAAGCCATCAACATACTTATTTTTGTCAAATATTCTATCATAAACTGTTTCGGAATAATCTAGCATATCATTTAGAAAACGCAAGAAAGTTTCATTTTTTAGTGAATCAACAAATTGATCACTAAATGAGATAATTCCGTTTACATAAGAAACGATACTTAAATCATATATTTTACTTACACTCACTAGTTTTCTGTTATGATTTTCAGTTATAAAATCAAAATTGATGTTTTTGACACATGATTTTATCGTTTCATCAGGAACCAAAATGCCATATTTATCGAAAATAATTGCTCTAAAATCTTCCTTTAATAGAGTATTTCCAGCAATTAGTTCTTTGAGAATAATGATTTCTTCAACTCTCTTTGTGTTTGCAATTTCATTGGAGAATAACTCAAGGAGTTTGATTTCCTTTTCAGATAGTTTGTTTTGTAAAGATTCTTCTTGATCTAATACGAAATTGAAATAGGATTTTGAATAGTTTACATACAATTGTGGATCTCTAGAACCATGTTCCACAAAGTCCATCATCATAGGAATTTCACCAATCTTGAACTTCAATAGTTCGTAATCTTTCACAAGGTCTTTTTTGAGCTGTAAATTCGCTTTGTCGATTGATGCAAAAATCCTATCATGCGTAATTTTATCAAAATTAATAGTTGAAGCACCAGGAATTAAGCTACTTCCACTTAACATTAATTTACGTAATGTATCCTTGTTGTAACTAGTGTCCCCATATAATGCAATCGGAACCAAGTAATTATTGTTGTAATTGCCTATGAAATCAATCACAGTTAGGTATTCTTTGTCGTTAGCTTTTCGCAAACCTCTTCCTAGCTGTTGGACAAAAATAATGGCTGATGAAGTCGGTCTCAACATAATGACTTGATTTACTTTTGGAATATCCACTCCTTCATTGAAGATATCAACAGTAAATATATAATCTAATTTTTCAGACGGATCGGAACTTTCCAATCTATTTATTGCATCAATTCTCTCTTCTTCAGTATTTTTTCCAGATAATGAAACAGTTCTGTAACCTATTGAATTAAATGCATCAGAAAGTCCCTGACTTTCAGCGACACTACTGCAAAATATTAGTCCTCTAATGCAACCATTATCACAGCCATAAAATTCAGCTTTTTCAATTATCCTATTTACACGCTCTTTTGCAGTCAATAAAGAAAAATCTGCATTTTCATCTAAAGGTTGACCATCTACTGTAATATCAGTAACTCCAAAATAATGAAAATTTGATAACATCTTTTCTTTTAAAGCTCTATGCAAGCGAATTTCGTACGCAATATTGTGTTCAAATTGAGAAAAGATATCAAATCCATCTGTTCTTTCAGGAGTAGCAGTCATGCCCAACAAAAACTTTGGTTTAAAGTGATTGAGGATTTTTTGGTACGTTTCTGCACCTGCTCGATGAGTTTCATCTATAACTATATAATCAAAATGACTTTCAGCGAATTGGTTCAAATGTTCATCTCTGGAGATTGTTTGAATCGTTGAAAATATGAAATCTGCATCAATTTTTCTTTTATTTCCTGAGTAGATACCCATTCTTCGGCTGTCGCCAAAAATATGTTTGAAGCTTTTCATAGCCGCTTCAGCAATATTTCTTCGATGTACTACAAATAAGAATTTTTTTGGATTGTATGCTTTCGCATCAAATGCAGAGAGATATGTTTTTCCTGTTCCCGTTGCAGAAATTAACAGAGCCTTATCTTTATTCTTTGACCTTAAGTCTTTCAGATTTGACAATGCTTCTTCTTGCATTGAATTGGGAGTTATTGAATCTTTGTGGTGAGAATCGATGCTTTTTCTTGAACTTGAAATGAATTTCTTTTTTAAATTATAATCTGATGTATATGAATCAATGAATTTATCATCCACCAATTCAGCATTTTCAAATTCATTTCTAAACTCATTAATTGAATCAGTTATTAATTTAGAGTCAGAAGTAGCTGATATTTTCAAGTTCCACTCTTTATTTGAGCATAGTGCATTAGCTGTAAGATTGCTGCTTCCAATAATTAAGTTATATCGGTTGCTTTTTTTGAATAAGTAGCCTTTTGCATGAAAATCAGAGCCGACTGCTATTTTTAAATCAATATTTTTGAATTTTAATAAAGACTTTAATGCTTCTGGTTGAGTAAAATATTGATATTGCGATACCAATATTTTCCCTTTAATTCCAGCATTTTCAAGTTCTTGGAGTGGATTTATTAAAGAAACCACACCACTTTTCGTTGCAAAAGCTACTGAAAACCAAAATTCATCACAATTCTTTAGTTCTCTAGATATAGTCTGTAGTACTTTTTTCCCATTATTACTATCATTTACTAGCAACTCTGGAAGATACTCTTTTTTTGAAGCTAATGACTGGTCAATGAAGCCAGTTTTCAAGCTATCTAATAAATGTACAGAAAAGTAATCCATTTTAGCATTCCTTCATTAATTTTGAAACAATTGGAAGGTCTGCTTCAGCCCAATCCAATGTCGATAAACTTTCTGTATTTAACCACTTGAAAGCAATGTGTTCTTTCAGATTCAAATCAAAATTTAAAGTACTACATATGAAACTGTGCATAGTAACACTAAAATCAGGATACTGATGATTTACAGTTAAGAACTCTCTCTTAATTTCTACATTTATATCAAGTTCTTCCAATAATTCGCGTTTTAATGCTTGTTCTTTAGTTTCATCCGATTCTATTTTCCCACCTGGAAATTCATATTTTAAAGAAATATAATCGTACTTTCCATGATTTCTTTGAACACATAGGACTTTATCATCATCCATGATTATTGCTGCAACTACGTCATAGTGTTTCATTTATTTTGTACATCCTTGAAAATATGCTAACTGAAATAATTTGTAAACCTTTTTTAAATTGTCGGGAGTATTATACTGCTTCTCAATTAGAATACATGCTAAAAAGATCTGTTAACTCATGCTGTTCGACTTTAAAAGTAATCACAATAGGTGACCACAAACCCCCCATCAAACATGTAGTCACCCCCCCATCCCCTTCTGATACTGCTCAACCAAAAACTCCAGCGTATCCTCAAGCTTATCCTCGCCGGAATACTGCTGCAAACACCGATAGTATCTGCCC
>JAEOTI010000421.1 GCA_016839955.1 Candidatus Hodarchaeota archaeon
CTGCCATATCAGGCATATATGTATTAACTGTGATGTTGTCACCAGGTTTTGCAATTGAATGTGAAATAGAACAAAAAATACCTCGTGGAGAATCTTCCACTATTGAAAGTTCAATAGTGACCCAACTTGAAGTAAGCAGATTAAAACCACTCCAGGCTTCAATGTCAAAACTGACATCATTATCAGTATAATTGAATGGAATTGAAATTTGAAGACTATAATGTTGCTTATTTGAATCATAAGTCATTATTTCATCGTTAAGATCAAGATCCCATGAATTTAGTCGTATTTCTGCAGTCGTAATAGCGTTTTTGCCATAATAAAGTTGAGCAAACATCGTAAAAGTGGTGCCACGGTTAGGTTGCGCTTTATCGCGATAAACTAAAAGCATATGCGTGTCTTTCTCTCCAGACACATTTGTAGAGATAGTAATCATACCGATTATTAGAACAATCATCACTAGTATTGTATTCTTATTATATTTCGTCAAATATTCCTCACCCCTAAACTTATAGGGTTCATGTCGAAAAAATTTAAGATATTACGAGAATAAATCTCTTCTCTTGTGTGACGTTATATCTTGCTTGATAAAGCTTTCATAATTCATGAATTCATATTTTTTATGTTAAAATAAATGAAAAACATTTTATCCTACATAGTTAATGACTTCATAATGCCTTTAGGTTGAATCAATGAATAAAGAGCAAATTCTAAAACGATCAATTAATTTTAATTACAGGATTTTAAAGGAAGAAGACTACAAGTGTCTCAATTTTTTGATAAAATTATCAATAGAGTAGGGAGTCCATTTATTGATGATCCACGACAGAATCCATGGATTATTCCTGTCTTATCTACTGTTCTATTAGTTATTGCATTATGGGGAAAAATAATATTCAAGGATGCAACAAGTGTCATTTGGATTTTGTTTTGTATTTTTTACGTCCTTTGGTTATTTTCTAGAGATTTAATGTTTGTTACTAGACGAGACAGACCTTTTGAAATATTAATGATGGGTGTATTGTTCCTGGTTCTTTTCGCTGTTCTTTTTGCTGTAATATTAGCCGAACAGATGGTTATGACCTCTATTTTATTTGTTTTGTTAGCAATAGGGTACGCATTCTTGATTTACATTGAAACAAAAGAACAACATGAAGCGATGAACTCTTATAAAGACGCCAAGAGGCTTGCTAAGAAACAAGATTATAAGAAAGCTTTAATTGAAATAGAAGAGTCAATAACGAATCTTTCAAGAGTTAAAAAGGAAGATCGAAGAGACATTAGACGAACAGAACGAAATTTGCGAAAATATGGAGATCATATCCGAACTGATGAACGCCCTTACTCTCGAATGTCACGATTAAGGTTCTTGAGAGGTCGTCACAGATATTTTCAAAAGCTTTCAGAGAATGTCTACCGGGATCGTGATATTTTACAAAAATTTCTTAATGCAAAGGATCAATACCGTCAAAAGAATTATTCTGCAGCTAATCGAACATTTAAAAAATTACTCAGAACTCATCAGGAGATTATCCCGGAGGATTTCCTTCTAAAAGAACGAGCAAAGGCTGCAGAAAAAGCAGGAAAGTTTATCCCCGCATCAGAAGCTTATCGTGAACTTTCCCTTCATGGTTCTAAGGATATCCGGGAATGGGCTTTATCTGGGTTAATTCGAACTTTAAGTAAGAAAAATTTAATTCAGAAATCATCTCAAAAGGTTAACCAAAAGGACATTTCTCTAAATTTTCAGTGTCCTACTTGTAATACCAACTTAACATCAGAAACACTGAAAAAATGTTCAAACTGTGGATCTAATATACCTCATTGCATTGTTTGTCGTCTACCAATTGGTAAGGAAGAAGAAATCCGTTCTTGTCCGCACTGTGAAGCAATTGGGCATCATGAACATTTTGTAGAGTGGTTACATGTCCGTGCTACTTGTCCGCAATGTCATTCGAAAGTGCTTTCAAATAGTCTTCAAGTCGTTAATTAGTAAAAATTATGCCTTTTTTCTTTTGGAATAGTAATAACCAATAGAAATTGCGAAAATAATAAGTAACCATGAACCTAAAAAGCTGATACTCAGTGTGTTGGTTTCATCATCATCAATTATTCTCAGCCCCTGAAATGAGTAAATTCTGAAAACTGGGTAGAACAGGTTTTCTGAGACATAAAAAACCACAAGAGGGGCTTGATCAGGTTGAAACACTATTGTATAAAATGAATTTGGATTTCCTGGAAATTTTGAAAAAATTTTACCAGTTGCTCCATCTCGTACAACTGGTCCAGTCTTTTCATCTCCCAAAATAAAATCTTTTACCCCATCTCCATTTAAATCAGGTAAATCAAAAAAATAAATCGTCGATGAGGATTTCCACGTTTTCTGGAATGTTTGAGTCCAATAAGGAGGATTACAAAACGTAAAGTAATGTAAGCTGCATTGAACTTCTCCTTGACTCTTTGTTTCCATATTTTCATGAATCTGACTGTAATTTAATCGATAATAAAAAAGTTCTAGACCTGCCGACTCTAAATTATATTCACCAAATTCAATATAGTGATCAAATTGGGTAATTGTTAACGGATCGGATGAATATTTAGATTTAATATATTTTTTTTGCCATATTGTCTGGTTAGTTGGAATTGAAAGTAAGGTAAAGGTGTAATAATCAGGGTTAACATGAAGTTCAACCTCTTTAAGAAGAATTTCCTGAATACCATCACCTTGGATATCCCAATGTTGCAAAATGATTGATAAGTCAAGATTCATTTGATGGTGCCAAATGGACTCTCCTGATAGCCCATTAAGGAGTGTAACGCCATTATAAGTACTATTATCAAAGAAATTACATAAAATATCTGATGTTCCATCGTTATTGAAATCAGTAATCATAGGAATAGTCGTTTGTTGATATTTGTACAGTTTGTAAACAGGATTCACATCCTCTACTTGCCAAATAACAGAGCCACTATTTGAATCCAAACAAGAAATCCATGAGGCATTTCCTGTTGAGGATCGAATGAATACTTGTGTATTTAGAACATCATCCGTAGCGTATATTCTTGAAGCCCAAGAAGGAAATGGTAAGAAAGTAAAATTCCAAATCACTTCTAGATTCAACGTCATTAACTGAGCCGTTCCATTAAGAATTGCTAGGATTTGTGGAGCAGTAGAACCAGTTTCAGAAAAAACTAAAACAGATGAATAAGGGGTTTGATATCTTGGATTCCAACCAATATCATAAGTTCCCGCCTTAAAAAACTCAGTTAAAGGTTCTCCTGTGGTTAAGTTCAGTAAGCGATATTGGTTATTCAGATCTATGGAGAATACTGTAAGCAGTCCCATTTGAGTATTTGATATTTCTACAAATTTTAGTGGTCTCTCTCGAGAATAACCTTCAATGCGTCTTTGTTGCTCCCAAACTGGAGTTGTCAAGGGTTGTTGAAAAAAACTGAAATGTGAATGATTCATGGTTAAAGCAATGTTCTGTTTAGAGTGACTGTCAACACCAAAAATACTTTCTATAGTTGCTGGTATTTTCCATACGAGTTTAGGTGATTTAACAGATGACATGGCTGCTATTGGAGTGTTAATTGTAAGGCTCCCTGATGTAAGAACGCTAGTACCAAGGAATAAAAAGATAAAAAACACTCTATTTTTTCTTTTTTTCCAAAAATGAATCCAATCTTTCATCATTATTTCTATCCGTTGATCAGTGATCAAAATAATTAAAATAAAAGAATCCTAATAATATTAACCATTATTCAGTTAAGACACAGTCAACATAGTGCTATCCAACGGATTTTTAATGAAGAATAGTTGGAGGATTAATTGGCTTCGAGGAAGACATCTATGGCAACTAGTGACATGGGAACGAACATTACTCGGAATTATAACTGGGAAATGGGGCTAATGGGAACAATTTACTTCATCTTACAAGCATTTGTTCTCAGACTTCCAATTGACCCATTTATTGATTATTACAACCATATTGGCTGGGGAATTGGATTTGAAGATGGACTTTATCCATATCGAGATTTCGTCAGTAATGAATATCCTGTCTTATCAGTTTGGGGTTGGATTGCTAGTTACATGATTAGTCCTGTACGGAATTACTACTGGCTTTCATTTTCAATGAACGCTCCTTATTGGTTTGTGGCAGCCATTGGAGGCCTTTGTCTTTATCGTCTCCTAGTCGAGTATGGTATTAATGATAAAGCCGCATTTGGGTTAGCAAACTTCTTCCTTTTTCTTCCCCTCAATTTAGTTGACACGGTGAATAATCATGGTACATTAGGGACACTTTCGACTGTGATTTTAGCCGTTTATTTATGGGAACGACAAAAATATTGTGCAAGCGCCGCATTTGTAGCTGCTGGATTTTCAATTAAACTCTTCCCGATATATGTTGCCCCCTTTTTAGTTTGGGCTCTACCAAAATTTTTAGATATGGTCCGATATTCAATCTATTTCATTACTTGGCTAATTATCTTCCATTTACCGGTTCTTTTCATTTTTCCAGATTATTTCGATGCACTATTTTGGCGAACAACAAACTGGGGTGGGATTTCCTATGGTGTCGTTTTTGGTATGACTGGAGAATTTTTCGGTTTTGAACAGTTGTCAACGGTTGTTTGGATAGGTGGCTTAGCAATTTGTACATTGATATTGTGTTTCGAAGATAATCTAAACCATTTAGAAAAGTACACGATCCTTCAGATGACAAATAACCTTTTAGAGTACCAGGGAGGTATAGGACATATTGCCAATGCATTACCCTTCATGGCAATCTATTTCTTTTATGAGAATTCTAATAGGCAAAAGAAATGGGGTTTTATCGCCTATCTTGTTGGGGCGACTTCATGGGCATTTGATCGGATCTTTTTTGATATTCGACATACTTCTGATCTTATTGGAATTACAACCATGGGAATAATGATTGCTGCAACAACGTTACTCTTTTATCATTACGTCTTAGGTTTAGTGCAGATTAATTAGATTCATTGGACTTTATTTCATGAAATAAAAACTTATACGAAGGACCACAAAACATAATTTCTTAAACTGTTAAAATTTCTAATTGCATTATTGAAAATATGGTAATTTAAATACGTTCAAAAGTGTGAGAGAAGAGAGCTCGTACAACACAAATAAGCATACATTCTCTGTGAAGATAAGCAATTCTTCTGTTCCAAATAAAATTTGATATTATTCCATGCTTAAAAGGTCAGGTGGACTCTTTTTGCTAAAAAAACTGTCTGAACTAGTGACAAAATATCCTAAGGTAATGATAGGGATTTGGATTGGGGTCTTTTTTGTTGGAGCTTATGGTGCGATAAACCTTCAAGATGTTTATGACGTAACTCATTATGGTGAAGAAGGTAACTCAGAGTCTGATCGAGCTGAAGCAATTATTATTGAGGAATTTGGAGAAATTCAGAACCAAATATCTTTTGCCTTCTATATAATTTTTGAAGATCAAGTAAATATTACAGAAGGAACTGCTTATTCAACTCTTCTCAACAATATATCAAATGGAATCATGGTAGAATTCCAAGGAAAGTACTTTCCAATACATTATTGGTCAAGTGAATCTCCTCAAGGGATGGACAAAAGCCTTCTTCTATCCTCAAGTCATTTAGCAACATATATGGTTGTTATACCCGATTTTGTAGGGTTTGAAGACAAAGTAATGGATGATACAAATAAAATGCGTCGACTTGTAAAACAACAAGTAGAAGCTCATCCTATAACAACATTCAATCAGTATGCAGTTACTGGTATGCCAGCTTCAAATCAAGATGCAATGAGTGCTGCTCACAAAAGTATGGAAGAATCAGATATTATTGCGATTTTCACTGTAACTGCAGTTCTTGTTTTTGTTTTTGGTTCTGTTCTTGGAATAGGAATTCCTTTAGCCGCTTTAGTTTCAGTTCTTGTGGGAGCTCTTGGAATTTTATTTTTCTTAGGGTCAACAAATACCATGGTAGTAAACGATATGGTCCCTAACATGGTTTCTATGTTAGGAATTGGGATATGTGCTGATTATAACTTACTTTTTGTTTCAAGATTCCGGGAAGAACTTGAAAATGGGATAAATTCTGCTCAGGCAGCTCGTACTGCGATACAAACTGCTGGAAGAACTGTGATTTTCTCAGGCTTTACTGTAATGATTGGTTTTGGGACACTAATAGTATTAGGTGGCGAAATGACTTTTTCAATTGCAATGGCTGTTATTCTTACAGTTTCATTATCAATTTTCTCAGTATTGACTCTTTCCCCCGCGATTCTCACCATTTTAGGGCATAAATTGGAGTGGCCATTGTGGCTTTCATCCTCTGTTAGTGGAATGAAAAGATGGGGGACAAATGAAGAAGGAGCCTCATTCTGGGCGCGATGGAGTCGTATGGTTCAAAGAAGACCATGGACATTCTTGCTAATTGGAATAATAATACTAACTCCCCTTATCGCAGCGGCGAGTATGATTAAGTTAAGTCTTCCAGGTGTAGAGTTTCTTCCTGAGGGTACGGAATCTAGAACAGGTTTTGAATTGATGGATGAACATTTTGCAGTCGGAGAGCTTTCTCCCATAAAAGTAATTATTCAAAACAAAACAGATCAGGGAATTTTCTCACAAAAAATTATCAATGGATTAGTTCAACTTGCAGATTGGGTATTTCAACATGAAGAGGTTAAGGAATACTATGCTCCTAATGGTTTTAAACGGGGGCCGATTCAGACCGCACTAAACTATACCGAACTGCAAGCTATATTTAATAATGTTTCTTCGGACACTTTCCAGATTATTGACGTTGCTAAAGGAACTGTTGATTGGAATCCTGTAAATGGAGGAAATAATGATACAGCTTTGCTTTCAATAATTCTCGATGTTTCGAGTGGATCATCAAAATCTTGGAATTTCATTAACGATTTACGAAGCACTCTAAACTCGTTGTTTTCAGATGTCTCTCATTATGTGGGTGGACAAAGTGCTTCCTTCCTTGATGAGAATAATGAATTATGGGCTGATTTCCCACTGATGGTTGCTCTTTGTATGATCTTGACTTTCCTAGTGTTGATGGTACTTTTCCGTTCCATTTTACTACCAATTAAGTCAATAATTACAATTTTAGCAAGTGTTTTGCTTTCTTATGGTGTTTTGGTCTTGGTTTTTCAAGAAGGCATTGGTGCTTCCTTAATTGGAACCGAAGCATCTGGAGAAGGGATCATCTTTTTCATGCCTATTTTTCTCTTTACAGCAATTTTTGGATTGTCGATGGACTATAATGTATTCATACTATCTCGTGTGAAAGAAGAATATGACAAATCTGGAGACAATACAGAGGCTGTAGCATTAGGTATTGAAAAGACAGGATCCGTGGTGACTTCTGCTGCCTTAATTATGGTGGCCACATTTGGAGTCTTTGTCTTTTCAGATTTAGTGTTTATGCAGATGATCGGTTTGGGCTTAGCAGTTGCTGTGTTTGTTGATGCCACTTTAATTCGAACTATAATTCTTCCTTCTGCAATGAAACTTCTAGGTAAGTGGAATTGGTGGTTACCAAGTTGGTTGGAGAAGTATATTCCAAAAATAACTGTGGATTAACTTTTCCAATTTCTCTTTTTATTCTTCTGTGATTTCTAAATGTAAGTCTTATCGAAAATTGGAGAATATTGCTGAAGCATGTGTCTCGTAATAGTATCACATTGAATCTGGCTAATATCCTCAAAGATTTGGTAAAGCTGCAGAAACAAACTTAAAATTGTAAAAACTTAAAAAACCTCATTTCTTTTTCAAAATATAACTAATATCCGCATTCTGCCAACCACCGTCTCTCCATCCTCCTATGTCAATA
Organism: Candidatus Hodarchaeota archaeon; assembly: GCA_016839955.1. Next base: position 7,858 of record JAEOTI010000421.1, read on the forward strand.
GGTAACGAAATTGATCTTTTTTCCTTGCGGAGAATCTTAAAATTATTGAATAATTTATCTGGTTCATCATCTGCGTAAAAGGAATGAGTTACTTCTGTTCCATCATCCAGAACTATCATCCATTCCCCTTGGTTAACTTCCTGACCTTGACCACACGCTGGACTATCTACTGAATCAAAATTCACGTAGCATAATCCATTTGGCTTGAGAATTCGTTCGAATTCCTTAATTGCAATTATTGTATCTGATTTTGAAAGGTGTACAATTGTATTAAGTGAATAAACAAAACTAAGGGACTCATCATCAAATGGAATTTCTCGCATATCTCCTTTCGTTATATTGAGTTGAATTTTCTGTTCTTGACAAAATTTTTCAGCTAGATTCAAAGCATGATCAGAAATATCAATACCATGAGTTTTATAACCTTGTTGATAAAATATTGTAAGAGGTGGTCTTCGACCACCTGCTCCACAATCAAGAATCTCCTTTTCTAAGGAAGTATTATTACATTCGTTTAAAAAACTATAAAGAGGTCTTGTTAGAGGGTGACTTAAAATAAAATATTCCATTAATAACTCCCATCTGAATTAAATTACTATTTATTCTAGAAATCTATCTATGAATGCAAAGAATTAATTTTGATTCTTTCAAAAATTTCAAAAAGATATAATCATTTGTAAGTTTGGTGATAGTTATGGGTTCGTCTTGTGCTCTATGTGGAGCAGAAAATGTTGGATTGTTATTTGCTAACCATAAACAATTAGGTTCAGTCGCAGTATGCCAAGATTGTTGGCAAAATGTTTGGTCAAAAAATGAATTTTTATCAAATGTCACATGTAGTGGGTCTACTTGTAGTACAAGCTCCTGCGGTGGATGTAGATAATAATATTTTCAAATCTTAAAATATTCCTGGTATTAACTTCTTTTGGGACAAACTAACTTCTTCCATGATCTACTTTAAAAAAAACGGGTTTTTCTTTTGTAAATAGAAGAGGATGAGTAATTGGAGAACTTGGAAATAAAAGACAAAGATATTCAAAATGGAGTATTCTATAACCTAACAAGATCAATATGTCCTGTATGTAAAACTACGTTAGATGCCCAAATCATCGTTAAAGGTAAAAAAGTAGTAATGCGTAAACGTTGTAAAGATCATGGTTGGTTTGAGAGTTTAATTTCATCAGATTTCGAGTTTTATAGGCAATCTGAAGTATATAACAAACCAGGGACCATTCCATTTGAGTTTCAAACAGAGGTACAGAATGGCTGTCCTGAGGATTGTGGAATCTGTCCTGAACACAAACAACACACATGTTTAGGTATCCTTGAGATTACATCAAAATGCAATATGGACTGTCCAATCTGCTTCGCTGCAACAGGTAGTAAACAGGGAAGTCATTTACCATTAGAAAGAATTATTTTTATGATTGATACGCTTCTTAGATCTGAAGGGCCTGCTGAACTTATTCAATTATCAGGAGGGGAGCCTACTCTTCATCCAGATCTCCTCACAATTCTGGAAAGATTAGAGACTATCGGTACAAAAAAGATCTTAATTAATACTAATGGTAGAAAATTTGCTAAGAGTTTGGAGTTCTGTAAAGAAGTTAAGAAAGTTGGAAAACGTGTAGGAGTTTATTTGCAATTCGACGGGTTCAAATGTGAGACTTATGAAAAACTCAGGGGTAATACTGATCTTTTAGAAGAAAAATTGAAAGCAATTGAGAATCTAAAATCAAGAGAGATCCCAATCACACTTGTTATGACGGTGGTGAAGGGCATCAATGATGATGAAATGGGTGAAGTTCTACATTTTATGCATGAAAATTCTGGTGTAGGAGCAACAGTTTTCCAACCCTTATTTGCTGAAGGACATTTAGGTGTTGAATATAATCCAATTGACCATTTGACAGTTCCTGATGTGATTAAAGGCGTTGAAGAACAAACTGAAGGTTCTCAGTATCATTATGTTAAAAATGATTGGTTTCCCATTCCATGTCCACATCCGTATTGCTCTGCTTGTACGTTTTCTTATTTTGACCCTGAATCTGAAGATAATGGATTTACTACCTTAAAACGATTGATAGAAGTGGAAGATTACCTTGATTATTTCAAAAATTCGACACTACCTAATGCAGAGATGGCAATAAAGGATGCATTGCAAAGTATTTTCTCATTTTCAACATCTGCTGGTTCAAAGGACATGGTAGAAAGCTATTGTGCAGCTTGTGGAATTGAATTTAACCTTGAATCAATCGAGGAGACTTTAAAAGACTATATTGATAATATTAAGTTAGTAACGATTAAACCATTTCAATCTGCATGGGATTTGGACGTAAAAAGGTTAATGAAGTGTTGTATCCACGAAGTATTACCTGATGGTCGAATAATACCATTTTGTGCATACAATACACTCTATCGCGATAAAATAGATTATTCCGACTTTCAAGAATAGGCAATAGGGAGTCAAATGAGCTTCAAAAACATTTTATCATCAGAATCGGACTTTAAATCGTGTTGTACAAATTTCTACGAGAATGATATTCTGCAAATTTTGTTAGGAGATTCTATGCATCC
>JAEOTI010000071.1 GCA_016839955.1 Candidatus Hodarchaeota archaeon
ATCAATAACTCGTTTTTTACGCCCGTTCACAGCTTGTAAACCCCAAAATACAACTCAAGGGGAACTTTAAAGGTAGTTTTTTTTGCTTTTCTCTTTGGATAACTCCTCCAAACGCAAGTTCTTAGAAAATTAATTTGATAAAATGCTCAAATTATCCAATAAATATCATAATTCTATCCAGTGGTTTTACTTAGTAAGTTAGAGTCGTCACGATACTTTAAAAGGGGACAGAAATTATTACACTGCAAACAATGATTACACTTGTCTGAATTAACTTGAATTACTCCCTTTCAAGTTTCAAAGCATCAACGGGGCAATTGTAGGTACATACTCCGCATCCATCACAATGTGTGATACGAAAAATAGTTTTTACTAGATTATTCGATTTTTTGTTAACTAATTCTAATTCTCTAGCGCGTACAATGATTGATCCATCACGAAATACATCGGATTGGGATTTCTCATCGTCAATTAAAGACAAAATATCCAGTTCCTCATCATACTGTATTTTACCTAAGATTGGTAGAAGCTTCTCGATTTGTTTCAAATTAAGTAATTGATTTGCTGATAAATAACTAGAAAATCCTCCTAACGAACAAGGAGAAGGTGAGCTTGTCATATGAAAAAATAACTGTTTATCTTCTTGGGATGTGTCTTTTGGTTTGTACGAAATATTTCTTTGTTTTAATAATATTTTAACCTTCGATGGTAGAATCTTCCATCTCCATAAGCCCCATGATAGATACTCTTCAGGAAATTCTAGTGATGATTTGATATCTGATAATCGGTTGTTTAACTTCGTGAAGAGGCTTGGATGAGAATTTTTAAGCATTGATAAATCAGCAAGAGAAGATGCAGGACATAACCAACATCCAATCCGTATATATCCTTGACTGTATAAAGGATTCAGAAAATCTGTTAAGTTGTTAGATTTTATGTAGAGAAAAACTTCAAAAGCGCTCCAATTATTAATCGGGGCAGCAGAAATTTGTTTTGGAATCCATGGGTTTTGAGATAGTCTTGGTTCTTGAGATCTCCCATAGGATTCATACCGACGTTTTCCTAAAAATGTTAGAATTTTCTCATTCTCAGGGTAATGTTTCTCTAAGATATTATTTACCGGTGCTAGTTTCGAAGATTTACAACACCAACGAGAGTTTCGAGTAGGAGGCCCAAATAGCTCGAATCGTTCCCAAAAATCCCATGACTGATTCTCATAGGTCAAAATCTCTCTGTTATAGTTTTTGGAAATTAGATCAATATTTTCCAAAGTTTCTGGAAATTCAAGTCCTGTATCAGCGAAAATTATATCATAAGAAACATCTGATTTTGCTACAAGATCCAGTGTAACTAATGAATCTTTACCACCGGAGTAGGCAACAGCAGAATGTTTGTACTGAATTGCTACTTTTTCAATAAAACCGATAGCTTCATCCTCAATTTCTGATAATGAAAATTTGTTTGCTAGAATGATATTTTGCCAAGTGGTAATTTTCTCTCTTTTTATGCTGTTTTGAGACTGAAATTTCCTATATTTTGTCTTAACAGCAACACCTCTCTTCACCGTTTCCATGGTTTTGTGATCCATTTTAGCTAAACCGACAGCTATCACTTCTTGTTGACAAATGACAATAACAGGATTATCAATCTGTATTTTACCATGAACTGATAATATACCTGGTCCTAAAACAGAAGCACCTTTCTGAATTGGTTCTCTAGCTCCAATATCAACATCGATCCAACTAGATGCTTTTTTATGCCAAATTGCTCTAGCTAGGGAGAGTTTAGGTACAATCTCAAAATCTACTTTCAACGGATTAAAACGGAGTAGGGCTATTACTTCACCATGTAAGAAAATCTCATCCATTCTATCAATATAGGGAACTTTATTCAATAAAAAGACCTGATTGCTTAGAAATTCCTTTACTATATTTGCTGATTCGTTACCAAATTGATTTTCAACGAGCAAAATAATTCTTTTCAGATCACCATCAAAAGCAGGACGAATATCACCAGGAGGAGTTATATTTAGCTTTCTTCTATTTTTTTCACATATACTACAATGACTACGTATTAAAGGAACATTACAACTGTCACACCAATGCATCCTTACTTTGCCTAAATATGGAATTTTCACAATAGGGAACCTACATGCTTGAAAATCTTAAAAAATAATATAGAAACTGTGAACTCCTGGTTAATTTCAAATTATCAGTTTTTATACACGTTTACGTCAAAATGTTAAGAGTTTTAAGATAATTCTGAATGAAAAAAGAAAATAAAATCGATTCGAAATAATGATTTCCTGGATGAAGAATAGTCTCAATAACCAGTAAACAGTCATTCTGCCTCTGAATAAGTATCCAGGATAAATAACATATGCCTTCTCCTTTTTGTGATAAATGCGGTACTTTAATCACCACTAAAAGGCTGGGGCCTGATCGTAAACTCATATATTGGTGTCCAAATTGTAAAGAGGAGGTTCTAGAAGTCAATAAGAAGGCTTTCCAAGAACATAGCAATATAAGACACACAGAAAGGGATAAAACTCGTATTATAGAAAACGAGGCCCCTCCAATACCAAAATTAATGACTCAAACTCTAGCAGAACGAAAAAGTAAACGATGTCGCCACCCTAATGCAGTTTTCCAAGGTTTTTACCAATTTTCCAGCGGAGACGAAGCCTCACGAAAGTATTGGTATTGTCCTGATTGTGCTCAGGTTTTTCGATTCTCTGGGAAATCAAAGGTTAAATCTAAAAGAAAGATCATTTATTCCAAGAAAGAAGATCTCTTGGATTAACTCAATCCAAGGGTAATATATTATACTTTCAATTTAAAAAGATAAAGAAAGGCAATTTTTAAAAGATCTTAAGCTTAATCCCGAGCTCTTCAAATGCACGAAGTCCTTCTTCTAATTGTTCTTTTGTTAATGCAGCATTTGCCTGTACACGTATTCTGTCTAATCCACGAGGAACCATGGGAAATACAATAGGTAAAGCAAAGATACTATAATCGCTGTTCAGTAAGTTTGAAGCTTCCTTAGATTTAATTGGATCCCCAAAAATTATTGGGATTATTGCGGTTGTAGAAGCTTCAGTTATCGCATGATTATAGCCCATTTCAATTATCCCCTTCTTAAAATAGTTAATATTATTCCATAATCGCTTAACTAGATCAGGTTCTTCATGTTCTATTAAATCCAGGGCTTTTATTGAGGCTGCTGCAGTAGCAGGTGGATGGCTACCTGAGAGTAAATATGAACGAGTTTTATTCCTGCACCAAGTTACCAAATCTTTAGATCCAACAATAGAACCTCCCATTGTACCAAAAGCTTTGGAAAATGTGCCCATCTCAATATGAACCTTACCCTGTAAATTATAGTGGTCAACAAGTCCTTTTCCTGAGTTATTACGCCCTAAAACTCCATCTCCATGAGCATCATCAACATAGATCATCGCGCCATAGGGAGAAGAAATCTTGTATATTTCATCCAATTTTGCTGCATCACCATCCATAGAGAATACTCCATCCGTGATCAAAAGAATTCTCCGTGGGTTCTTTTTATCAAGTTGTTTGATAACTTTTTCCAGATCACCCATATCATTGTGCTTATAGACAGCTCTCTGAGCTTTAGACAATCGAACACCATCTATAATTGATCCATGATTTAACTCATCGGAAAGAATGATATCTTCCTTACCTGGGGCTAATTGGGGGATGATTCCCTCATTTGCAGTAAATCCTGCTGATGTTATGAACCCTGCTTCCTGTTCTTTAAACTGCGCAAGACGTTGTTCCCATTGTTCATGAAGATCCATATTGCCTGCAATAGCTCGTACGGAACCTGATCCGACACCATGAGTTTTAATGGCTTCAAGGGCCGCTTCTTTCATTTTTGGATGATTACTTAGACCAAGATAATTGTTGGAGCACAGCATGATCATTTTTTTTCCTTCAACGTTGCAAACGGTGTCAGAAGGTCCTTCTAAGGTTTGATGAACCCATTCACGACCAGCTTTTCGAATTTCTTCCATTTCTTGTACAAGAAAACTGTTGGGATCGCGTGTCATTGATTTTCACCTAATGAAACAAGTGAATACACAGGTTCTTTTTTTATATTTTCCCCCTGTGCAATCCAGAAACAAGTCCATCCTTGGTTCTAGAGAGTCATTATTATGGAAA
>JAEOTI010000804.1 GCA_016839955.1 Candidatus Hodarchaeota archaeon
AATCTAACGTTGGATTTTCAAGGATAATTTCTACTGCTTGATTAATAACTAATGGGTCTTTTAGGGGATCATCTGCAGTAATTCTAATAATAATATCTAATTCATATTGTGTTGCACAATCGTAAAATCGTTTTAAAACATTGTCAACTTCCCCACGAAAGCATTCGATAGGGATTGTTTTTAAATAGGCTTCGATTTGGTCATCTTCTGGATTTTTAGTGGTTGCTACAATTATCTTGTTGCAATACTTTGACTTTTTAACCCGATCTATAACATGTGAAAGTACTGGTTTTCCCATTAAAAGCTTCAGGGTTTTTCCCGGAAGTCGAGTTGATCCCATTCTTGCTTGAATTATGGCCCCAATATTCATCCTATTTTCCTTTTCCAATTCATGGATTTCTAATTTTGACATTTATTCAGTATCAACGAATATTTCTAGTTAATTGGAATTAAAAATTTTGATAAATCTTTTCACTTATTTTCTCGGTAGGTTATGATACTGATATCAATTATCTAAGCATTGTGTTGAATTTAGTATTAAATATTAGAGATTAATGCCTAATCTTTCAATTTTTCTGCTATTTCAAGATATTCTTCAAATAAAGAACAGTTTCCAGAGATTAATATTAATAAATCTGAAAAATACGAAACTACTAAAAAGTATTCTGCTCTTATTCGGGAAAAACTTATTTACTTGAAAAATAGTTTATACAAATTTAACCTTTTTCACTTTAAAGTTTATTAACTAATTTCTTTGAATAAATCTTAAATTTTGGCAATAATTTAACCTCCTCCTATAGTATTTACTTCTTACTTCAGTTAGAGGATAATTTTATGAGAATCTTAGTCACAGGTGGCGCTGGTTTTATCGGTCGCTGGCTTGTAAAAAGATTACTTGAAGATAAAAATCATGTCATCGCTGTTGACGATCTTTCAAATGGCAGATTAGAGAATATAGCGGAATTCAGAGACAATAAACAATTTGAATTCATTAAGGGAGATATTAGAAGCCTAAATCTAGTAGAAAAAATGTTTCATTCTAAGTACGATGTTGTTTATCATCTTGCTGCAGAAATTAATGTCCAAAACTCTATTGAGGATCCTGTTCAAACATTTCAACGAGATGTTATTGGTGCATTTAATATCCTAGAAGAATGCAGAAAACACCAGATTAAATTTCTATTTATGTCATCTTGTATGGTGTACGATAGAAGCTTTAACGAGGAAGGAATACCCGAAGAACACTCAGTGAAGCCTACTTCCCCCTATGCAGCAGCGAAATTGTCAGGAGAATATCTTACTCTTTCATATTACCATTCATATGACTTACCTACAGTTGTTTTGAGACCTTTTAACACATATGGCCCCTTTCAGAAGACTACTGGTGAAGGAGGAGTCATTGCTATCTTTTTGGAAAAAGCTTTGACGTCTCAACCTTTGTTTATTTTTGGAGATGGAACACAAACACGTGATTTTCTTTATGTTGAAGATTGTGTTGATTTTATTATTAAAGCGAATGAATCTGAAAAAACGCTAGGCCAGATAATAAATGCTGGAACAGGTGTAGATATCTCAATAAACCAATTAGCAAGGCTAATTGTAGATGATCATCAATTAATTAAGCATATTCCTCATATACATCCTCAATCTGAAATTATGAAACTTAAGTGTGATTTTTCTAAAGCTAGGAATCTTCTTAACTGGAGTCCAACCCGAACTTTAGAGGAAGGATTAGAAAAGACTAAAAAATGGATTGCTAGCCAAATAAGTTAAAACTCAACCTATAGGACGATGTAAAAATGTATACCACTAATGAAACACAACTACAAGAATTCTACGAGGCAAAGTCCATTCTTATTATAGGTGCCTGCGGAACAATTGGTAAAAATTTAGCAAAACAAATTCTAAAATATAACCCAAAGAAATTACGTCTGTTTGATTCAGATGACACTGCTTTGATAGAACTCAGCGACGAAGTGGAGGAGGAGGATCAAGATGTATTACGATTCTTAGTTGGGAATATAAGAGATAAAGAGAGGCTAGTACGTGCTTTTGAAGATATCGATTATGTTTTTCATTGTGCAGCATTTAAGCATGTTGCAATTGGAGAATACAATCCTCGTGAAGTCATTCATACAAATATAATTGGAACCGAAAATGTCATTGATGCCGCTATTCGTAATAATGTTAGAAAAGTACTATTCACCAGCAGTGATAAAGCTGTGAATCCAATAAATACCATGGGAGCCTCTAAATTGCTAGGAGAGAAAATAATTATAGCAGGGAACACTATCAGAGGACCTAGAAGGTGTATTTTTTCAGCTGTACGATTCGGAAATGTTTTGGGATCAAGAGGATCCATTATTCCTAGGTTCAAGAAACGAATTGAAAGAGGGATGAAACTGATTGTCACGGATCCTGATATGACACGATTTATGATGCCTGTCGATGACGCTGTAAAACTAACCCTCAAATCAATGGCCTTTGCGATTGGAGGAGAAATTTTCGTTCTTAAAATGCCTACGGTAGTTCTGAAGGATTTGGTCGAGCTCTTTGTAGATTATGCTTGGGAGAAGTATGGAATTAAAGCAAAAATCCAGGAAGTTGGATCTTTCCCAGGTGAAAAGGATTATGAAGAGTTAATGACGGGAATTGAGATACCTAGAGCAGTTGAATTGGATGACATGTATATTGTTCTACCTCACATTGAAGAGCTCTTAGGTTGGTATACCAAAGAACTCTTAGCTCAAATGGGAAAAATTCGAACTAAAGCTTATGATTCTCGTTTTACCACTTCCTTAGCGAAGAATGACCTGAAAGAAATATTAAAAGATATCAGTGTTTTTGAAAAAGCGTGACATTCATTAAAATCGGAGGAACTTTTTTCAAAAAACCTAGATATCTTTCCCATGGTAATTAATGCGACGTCTTTAGCAAGATTCTTCTCATTGGAATAAACAATGTCAATTATTGCATATTTTATCAGTGATCATGGCTTAGGGCATGCTACTCGAAGTATAGCGATTATTCGTGAACTTCTAAAATGTGATTTGGAAGTTTCGATCAATGTTCATACATCAAAACCTTTGTCTTTAGTACGAAAATCCTTAGAGAATGTTAAAGAACCACAACGTGTAGATTTCCATGAGCAATCAAATGATTTAGGTTTTATTGGGGATAAGATAACAGGAAAGATTGATTATCCGAGGACTGCCAAAGAAGTCAACTCTTGGATTCAAGATTGGTACTCCTCTTATCTTTTTGAAGAATACAAGTATCTTAAAAAAAGGGGAATTGATCTCATCGTATCTGATATAGCTCCCCAACCTTTCTTACTAGCTAAAAAGTTACAGGTACCTAGTGTTGCCATCAGTAATTTCACTTGGCTCGATATCTACCA
>JAEOTI010000422.1 GCA_016839955.1 Candidatus Hodarchaeota archaeon
GACTGGGACAGCAGATTGGTTTGTACAGGCTTTACAAAGAGTACAACAGAAAGTGAAAGAACTTGAGTTAGGATATGCTGTGACAGTCATTGCAGAAGCAATGGAGTTTTCTAACATCGTTCTTCGACGGAATGAGGAGAATTACGTTTGGATGATACAGGAAATTTTTCCAGAATTCAATCGACTTACTCCACCGGCTCAGAAGGTGTGTTATGTTCTCTATTGTTATTTATCGGGTGAATATGTCGCAAGATCTATTCAAGCAGAAGCTTATACGATTCGAGAGAATGCTACACGTCTATTTGCCACATTCAACGAATTTTGTGAAGAAATGTTAGAATATTGTCCCTGGACGTTGCAGAAAGCTATCCTCTCATTACGTTATCGAAAACCTATTGCAAAATTATCACCAAATCCGGAACAACCACTAGAAATAAAGTTTGAACCAAATATAAATGAGATTGAAATCGGATCAACTCAGGTTGTCACAGCAATCATACGAAACCTCTTCTTTCATCCTATTAGTATGACTATTTCGGCTGTCCTAAACGGTCAGGTTATTACAGAGACAGAAATTGATTTGCGGGAAAAACCTTGGAAATTTCCTTTTTCATTATCAGGAGTGGAGAAAGGAGAAATGGTTTTAACAGTAGAAGTGGTTCCTATAGGTAAAGAAAACCCTCTTCAAGAGACTATCACAGAATTTTTAGTAATCGATGTTAATTAATAGATCTTTGCAAGTAAATTTATTTTGATTTTTTATTCCCAGATCTTTTATCGTCTTATTTTATAAAATGAAAATTATCTTATTTACATAAGTTTTCAATGCAGCATTGAGACAATGAGGAATGGATTCATGGATAAGAAATTACTGAGAAAAGGTATTGATCGGACTGCACGCATAAAACAGTATTTTCTAAGAGGTCATTCGGCTTGGTTTGCGTTGCTGTTTTCTTTGCTTATGTTTACATTAATAGTTTACAATTTATTAGTTAAAAATTTGTTTTTTATTCCTGATGAACTAAAATCTTATTCCATATTCTTAATTCTATTTGGAAGTATCTATTTTCCTTTAGCAACTCTTCTGGGTTATCTTGATTTTCGCAAAGGAACTTTTTCAGCGGAGCAAATTATGCAACAAGAGCTTTCTCCAATCTGGAAAGATCTTTTTATGCGATTAACAAAATTAGAGGAAGATAATAAAATAATTCTTACAGAACTCAAGAAACTGGTTGAAAATAAAACTTCTTCATGAAATATCACAGGATTCCATCTATTGTTAAGACAAACTGAAATATTATTCAGTTTTAAAATAATCATCTTAAGAAAATACCACTAATTTCATCTAGAACTGTTTAATTTCTTTGAGGTTGATTATTCATAAGTTCCTCAAGCTGATCAATGAATTCTATAACTGTTTTCATACCCAGTTCCCAAAATTTATCATTTTCCAAGTTGAATCCTAACTCGCTAGCGAGTTGTTTAGGAGATTTTGTGGAGCCGGCAGCAAGAATGCTCTTTAGTTTCGGTACGAATGCTTTTCCTTGTTCTTTGTAAAGACGGTACAAAGCAAATACAAGTAGGTTGGCATAAATGTAGGGGTAATTGTAGTAACGGCGGCGAGGTAAAAAGTAGTGGGGCTTCATTGTCCATTCCCATTTCATTTCATCTAACCACTCAATACTATTGCCAAAGATCTTATCTCGCTCCTGAACCCAGTATTTGGATATAGTCTCACCATCTAAGTATTCTTTCCGTTTGATAGCATCATATAAGGAAGTTTCAAAGAAATATCGAGCACTAACTTGAAATATCGTCATACCGAAATTATCTAGTATTTTAACAAGAACTTCCTTCTTTTCCTCATCTGTTTTAGCTTCAGTAAGTAATTTTTCTGTGAGTAGTAGTTCTCCAAAAATACTAGCAGTTTCTGCCAAACACCCACCAATGTCAGTGTTTGTGCTACTCATGTTTTGTTCCGTAGCCATAAAGTAATTATGGATGGCATGACCATTTTCGTGAGCTAGGGTATAAATATCACTTAAATTACCGTTAAAACTCGAGAGAATGAATCCAGTCTTTCCTCCTAGCCAAGGATAACACCAAGCGCCGCTCATTTTTCCTGTTCTAACTTTTCCATCAATCCGATGGTTCGTAAACATTTCATTGACTAAATCTCCAAATTCAGATTCAAATCCTTTAAATGCTGTCACGATTAACTCTCGGGCACTGTTCCAGGTGAATTTTCGTTAAGGTAAGTTTGGAAGGGGGGCTTGTATATCCCAATTACCCAGTTTTTTTAAACCAAGTAGTTTGGTTTTTATACCCAGATATCGATGATAGACCTTTTCAGCATTCGAGACTATTGTTGTCATTAATACCTTAACTGAGGCTTCTGTCACATCATTGGCAAGTAAACTCTGGGTCATAGGACTTGGGCAGTTTCGTTCCCCACAAATATCGAGGTGATCAGAGCAGACATTTCGCAATGCACTTGCCCACAGAATTTCATCTTTTCCTAGACCAGAGTAGACAATCTGGTTCGCTTCTC
>JAEOTI010000423.1 GCA_016839955.1 Candidatus Hodarchaeota archaeon
AATTATTTGAAAATTGATAAATTACTTACAGAAAAACGTCAACAGCTAAACTTAAATCAAGTAGTTGTAGAAGCAATTGAAATTATGGGCCCTGAATGTGCTTTTAAGAAAGTAACCATTGACTTCGAACATAGTTCATCTCCTGCATATGTTTGGGGGGATACAATCGTCCTAAAATCCGTAATTATGAACTTGCTCCAAAATGCTATCAAATTCTCTCCTCCGAACTCTTCAATCATAGTAAAAATTTCTAATCTAGAGAAAGAGGCTCAATGGCAGGTGAGTATTGCTGATAGCGGTCCTGGAATAAATCAAGATCTACAAGAAGAAATCTTCAAACCTTTTGTATCGTTTGGCACTGAAAAAGGGACAGGATTGGGATTAACGATAGCTAAAACCGTGATTGAAAGCCTAGCAGGGAGCATTTGGGTGAAAGATAACACGCCACAAGGAGCAATATTTTATTTTGTTCTCCCGAAGATTACTGAAAACCGTGAGGAATAGTGATCAAACAATTTAAGGTTGTAGAAGGGCTTTTCCAGTCTGAACATTCCAGAGAGTGGTGTACAATTTATTTGATTTGACCAACTCCTCATGAGTGCCTTCCTCAATTATCTGTCCATTTTCGATCACATAAATGCAATCCGCATTCCGAACTGTACTAAGGCGATGAGCAATTAAAATAGTGGTTCTGTCAAGAATAATTTTCTCTAATGACCGTTGAATAGCAGCCTCGGTCTCATTATCCACAGATGAGGTTGCTTCATCAAGTACAAGAATAGGAGGATCCTTAAGAACTGCACGAGCAATGGAAATTCTTTGTCTTTGTCCTCCACTTAATTTTTGACCTCTCTCACCGACAAGAGTGTCATAGCCATCTGGAAGATAAGAAATAAATTCATGTACCTCGGCAATCTTTGCTGCTTCAATAATCTCATTCATAGAAGCGTCTTGTTTTCCGTATAATATGTTTTCTTTGACAGTTCCGTCAATTAAGAAAGTATCTTGGGAAACAAGACCAATTCCCTTTCGTAAATCTTGAAGGTTTATTTCTTTCAGATCTAGATCATCAAGAGAGATTTTTCCCTTTGTAGGATCATATAACCGGAGTAGTAACTTAACAATTGTAGTTTTTCCAGACCCAGTACTACCTACAAAAGCTACCGTTTGACCAGGGTTAATATCAACACTCAGATTCGTAAAAACAACCTCACGATTCTTGTAAGCAAAATCTACATTCTTAAAACTTAATTTCCCTTGCATTTTTTCCAAGGGTAGTCCAGAAGAACCAGATTTAATTTTGCTTTCAGTTTTGAATAGACTCATTATTCTAGTAACTGAGGCCATGGCTCGTTGATATTGGTCAAACGTTTCACCCATTCTTGTTAACGGCCACAAAAGACGTTGAGTTAAGAAGATCATAGCGCTATATGCTGCTACCTCCAAAGTTCCATCGATAGTCTGAAATCCACCGAATATAAGCATAGCTGTAAATCCAAGTACAATAATCATTCGTATAAGAGGAGAAAAAGCAGAGGAAAATTTAATAGCTTCACGATTGCTCAATCGATAGGCATTAGACGAGTCAGATATTCGCTGAGCTTCAAATGACTCGTTAGTGTAACTTTTAATTGTACTAATTCCTGTTAAATTGTTCGAGAGCATTCCATTCAATATACCAACCTTCTCTCGAACTTTTCTATATTTTGGTTCAAGTCGGGATTGAAAAAGAACAGCAAAGGTTAGAATAAATGGCATTGGCACCATAGCCATCCAAGCGATTCGAGGGGATAACAAGAAAAAAGCGAATGAAATAGTTATCGCTGTAACCGTTACCTGTATCAAATCATTGGCACTCACATCCAAGAATCTCTCTAACTGGTTAATGTCATCGTTCAAAATAGACATTAATCCACCAGTTTGACGATCTTCAAAATATTCAAGCTCAAGATCTTGGAGGTGTTTATACGCATCCATTCTAAGCTCGTGTTCTACTGTTTGGGCTAGATTCCTCCAGTAAATCTTGTATATATACTCGAAAAGTGATTCCAATCCCCAAATAATGAGGGTTAATAATCCTAAAACCACAAATTGGGTTGCAGGTTCAGTAATACCAAAAAGTGCAAATATACTATTTTCTTGTCTCACTGCGATATCAACTGCTGCTGATATCAAAAAAGGTGGTGCTAAATCAAATAATTTATTTAAAATGGAAAAAAGAGTTGCTAAAATAATCGTTGTACGATGAGGCCGCATATACTGGAGTAATTGAAAGAAAGGACGGTCGGAATTCATAGGAAGAGCATATTAAAGTAGTCCTTATCTAATATTCGATGAAGTACTTGGTTCGACGTTAATGATGCCATTAATCCCAAGAATGATAAATTCATTTGAGATTATGAAACCGATTTCTTTCCATTATGGTTATTGTTTTCAATTCTGCCTTCCCAAAGACGCTGCATTTCAGGACTAATCTCAAGAAGCTCATCTAATGAACCATAGGCGTCTACACGCCCTTTTTTAAGAATAATTATATTATCTGCTTCCTGTAAAACGAGTGGTTTATGAGAAACCACT
>JAEOTI010000424.1 GCA_016839955.1 Candidatus Hodarchaeota archaeon
ATCGATTGGATTCAACAATAACTGGTTTTGCACCAGACATTTGAATTGCCATGAGGTGGTTAAAATAATATGGACGTACAAGTATAACCTCATTGTTTTCGCTAGGAGTGATTAGAGAATTTAACAGCATATAGAAAGCCATATTGGCGCCAACTGTGAGAATTGTATTATCTGGGGATGCCTTAATTGAAAATTCATCAACTAAAAAACTAGATACTGCCTCACGTACTTCCATTAGTCCAAAATCATGTGTGTAATTGTGAAGATAGCGGCTTTGGCCTAAATGTTTTGAAAAAGCATCAATAGCATATTTAGGAGGAAAAGTAAAAGGGGCGCCTTGTCCGGTACTGCGAATAATGCTCTTACCTTTTTTCTCCAACTCTTGTGCTAGTTGGGTGATCTCTTGAATTGGAGGATTGATGATTTTATTGAAACGAGCAGCATTGGTTATAGATTGCATACTAACTCACAAATGTTGAAGAAAATTAAAGAAATAAGGAAGTCTGAGTACATTTGTACTCAGATTGGGTTTTACTCGCGTATTCGTAGGTTTTGTAATTTTTGAACTCGGTCTTCAATAGCAGGATGAGTGGAGAAGAGACCAGCTACGCCTCCAGAACCGAGAGGAGAACTTATGTACATGTGAGCCATACCAGGGTTTGCTTTAGGATCAGGACGTCCTTGGTTCTGAAGTCTCCATAATGCGTTCGCCATAGGCTCAGAAGTACCCATTAATTGGGCAGCACCACGATCTGCTTTGTACTCCCGACCACGGGAAATAGCCATCTGAATAAGTACCGCTGCGATTGGCGCAACGATCATGACTGCTAAACCTGTAAGCATACTCTGTCCTCGGTCTCGAGAATTGCCAAATAATGCAGAAAAAAACGCTAGCCTTGCAAGCATCATGATAGCTAACCCAAAAGCCGCAGCCATGGCTTGGATTAAGGTATCCCGGTGTTTAATATGGCAAATTTCATGTGCTAACACTGCCATGACTTCTTGTTCAGGCATTATATCTAAAAGTCCTGTGTGAACTGCTACTAGTCCATGAGAGTGGTTTCTACCGGTTGCAAAAGCATTTGGGGTAGGATTCCTAACAATCGCTACTCTTGGCTTTGGCATTCGTGCACGTTGAGATAGGTCCTCAATCATCTGATGTAATTTTGGAGCTTCCTCTGGAGTGACCAGTTGAGCACCAGTCATTCGTAAC
Source organism: Candidatus Hodarchaeota archaeon (assembly GCA_016839955.1). Next base: position 1,214 of record JAEOTI010000424.1, read on the forward strand.
GCTAACGAATCTGACCACCAATAGGTAATAAAGATTAAAAGGGAAACCAAGGGAAGGACGATAATAAATGCTGTAGCTGGACCTACTAGTAATACACTTAAGAAGTAAAAGAAAAGTGCCAATACAATAAATAGACCAGATACTCTCACAAAGTCGAAAAAGCCCATTGTTTTAACTCATCTTCCATTTTTTTATACTAAGCTTGAGATGTTTAGTTTTTTGAGTTGTTTCAAGTAGTATTATGTACTGCTCCTATTTTATTATTTTCCTCAGTGTCAATTATACTGATTAAAAGAAGAGAGTATAAATTAAATTTAGAAATTAGAAAAAATCAAAGTAGCAATGAAAAAAACCTGTATATGCTAATGATGTATAAACAACATCCAAACTATCCTGAAATCCAAATGATGTTGATTTCTTTAATTATCTAGTGAATGAAAATATGAAGAAACATTGGAGTTGGACGAGACTGGTGGAAATTGTTAAAATCAATGCACAATATCAATCAGGGAGATATGATTTTCTAAAAGATCTCAAAGGACACATTGCTTTAGATTTTGCAGATCAGGTTTTAACTTTTGAATTATCAAGTAAACAAGAAATAACGCAACCGATAAAGCTATCATTTAATGAAATTTCTCATTTTGAACCTCAAATCCATGGGACACTCCGGAAAAAACTCCAAATTTCTTTAGGATATAATGCCCAAAAGCCTGGGCCTCCGGATCTCTTTCAAGTGAAAGATTCTTGGGTAAAAATAGAGGATATTGAAAAAATAAGAGACCGAATCTATAAAAGTCGGAGTTCCACAAAAAAATCTCCAGTGAGTACGAAACTTCCCTTTATGTCATCAATAGGAGAGATTACTTCAAGTATTGAAAAAATGGGAAAGTCTGTATTTAAAGAAGTAGCAAAAGTAACATCTGATATTGTAAAATCTGGAGAAGCAGTTGTCATTCCTCCCCCTCCTAAACCACCACAGATGGAAGGAAAATTTAAGGAAATATTTCTTCCGGACCTTACTCTTAATACTTTTGACTCATCTTGGGAAATTGGGACTTATCGCCGGAAAGGACATCCCCTTATTTTTCTTCATGGAATTGGATGTGGAGCTTGGGTTTGGAATCACCAATTATCACGTTTTTCAAGGAAACGCAGATCAGTCGCATATGATCTACGTGGACATGGTTTATCAGAACATCCCAAGAAAGGATACGAAGTCTCCCAACATGCTACTGATCTTGTAAACCTTCTAAATGAATTAAATATTGACTCTCCTGCAATTTTAGTATCTCATTCAATGTCATTGATGATCGCTATTCAATTTGCTTTAGATAATCCTGATGCTGTTTCAGCAATGATTATTGTTTCAGGTTGGGCGAGTTTCCCTAATGATCTAAAAAAAGGAGCAAAATTAATTCCCCCTACTTCTACTTGGGGACCTTTAAAGAAAAAAGCTCGAAGAATGGCACCGGAGTGGATTTTGAATGACCCTGAAAGTTATTTAGTTGAAGAAATCATCCCAAGAATTGAGAAAACTCCTGATCGAGTCTTAGCAACGTCTGTAAAAGAATTTATTAGAAAATCTGATTATTCAAAAGAAATAGCTAATATTAATATTCCAATTCTACTTCTTCGTGGCTCTAATGATAAACTGTTTAAAGAAAAAGATGCTAACATTCTCATTGAAGGATTTCCTAAAATAAATTACGAAGAAATCCCAAATACTTGTCATTTTCCACAACTAGAGCGTCCAATATCGACATATAGGTTGATGTCACGTTTCCTAAAGAATCAGAAACTATGAAAATTAAGCTCTAATTTCTATTTAATCATTGTTTTGGTCCTTTTTATTTTCAAATAACCAAAAACCACGGATAATGAAGAGTGGGCCTAAAACCATTGAAACCACTGTTATAAATAATAGAGCGGTTTCAAATGTAGATGGTTTTCCTGAAAGATCTTTTGGAACAGAAATTAGAATTAAAACAAGAAAGAATATCCCAATAAATAATGGATATTTATCCCAAATAAACTCTTTTATAGAGTATAATCGACTAAATTTTGATTTTTTAGCATCTGAATCATCATTGTGACCTGCACACAAAGCCATCCCAACTCTGAAAGCTAACTACCTATTTCGTCAACTCAATTTTAAGCAAATGTATCAATCAGTTTTAATCTATTGATTATACAGAAATTTATTTTATCTCAACACAATGTTTGAGAATAAATTCTAATTTTTGAACTAATTATTGGAGAGAAAAAAAAATGAGTCTCCGAAACCTTTTCACAAATAAGAAACTGCAAAAACATGGTAAGGAAATTTTTAATAAACTAGTAAAGTGTATGCAATCCAGTTCAGCCCTTTTAAAGGAATTAGCTAATTTCTGGGCTGATGGAAATAAAGAACTTTGTGAAAAAACTATACAGGAAATAATTCAAACTGAAAGACAAGCTGATGATCTTAAAGAAGAGCTTGTTGAATCTGTTCTTTTAAAAGGGGCTTTTCTTCCTTATACAACAGAAGAGCGATATATGCTTGTTGAGATGATTGATGAAATTATTGATTCTGCAGAAGATGCTGCTCGACTTATAGGGGTTTATGACGTTGCAGCTAGCTCTATTCCCAATTTAATCAAATCGTTAGCTGAAAAAGTATGGATATGTACGGATCGTTTACAAGATTCTATCAAATTTCTGTACGAAGACTTTGCTGCAGCCATAAAATTTGGAGAAGAAGTTGAAGAAGTTCGTGAAGACGCAAGGGATATTTATTATGAAATTTTAGGTAAGGTATTAAGTAAAAAAGATCGAGATCCTCTCCAAGCTATTTATTTAAAAGATGTAGCCGCCTCAGTCCTTGAAGTGGCAATCCGAGCAGAAACTACAGCTGATTTTGTTCAGAAGCTGGCAGTGATGCATCGATAGACGAGGGATACTCTAATGCCTATTGATTTGTTTGTGATTGGCATTTTTGTTCTTCTACTTGTCGTCGCATTTGCAATAGGAAGTAATGATGAAGCGATGGCTCCAGTTGTCGGAGCAGGGGTCATGTCTGTTAGTTTAGCGGTATTTTTGGGGGGTTTTCTATCTGCTTTAGGTGCAATATTTCTTGGACAAGGTGTATCTGAGACAGTCGGGAGTGATTTAGTCCATGGAGAAGACTTACCAGAAGCTGCAGTTCTTGCGGTACTTCTTGCGATATCTATTTGGTTAATTGCTGCATCCGCGGGTAAAGGATTACCCATAAGTACGACTCAAGCAACTGTTGGTTCAGTTGTTGGCGTGGCAATCTATCATTGGGATAGTGTTGATGCTGTTGACTGGGGTGTAATTACTAATATAATGATTGGTTGGGTCATTAGTCCAATTATAGGGTTTATTGGAGCCGCTTTAACATTTGTTTTAGTGGATAAAATACGTAAAAGAGCTGCAACGAAGGGTTTATCAGGCGTTGAACGCCAAGAAAGGATTGCAGCGTATTTTTTAGCCATTTTTTTGCTTTGGACATCTTTTTCTCGAGGTGGAAATGATGTAGCAAATGGGGTTGCTCCCCTTATTACCTTCACCGATGGAGAAGGAATTGACCCAATTGTCCCATTAGCACTAGGTGGTATTGGGATGGCAGTAGGTTTGATCATTGTCGGACGAAAGGTTGTTGAAACTCTCGCTCACGAAGTTGTTTCATTATCACCGTCTTCAGCGTTGAGTGCATCTATTTCCGTCGCTATTATCATGTTTGTAGGTACCGCAATGGGACTTCCATTGTCAGGTTCGCACATTCTTGTAGCAGCGCTCATCGCGGTTGGATGGGCGGGCAAAACACAAATTGAAAAGAAAGCGGTAAAGGGAATACTAATCAGTTGGATAATTACCGTTCCAATTTCCGCTGTCTTGGGAATAGGACTTTTTGTAATCATTGAACCTTTTATTGGTTAGAAATTTCATTTTTAAAAAAGTGATTAATTATAGAACATCTGAATCTACAAATAAATGATAAGGGTACCAATCCGGAATACCAATCTTATTATCCACACAAACATAATTTTGTTTAAGCCATAGATATGCTGTCTCATAATATGCTTGTGTGCCTGTTATCAGATCATCGTGCCGATAAGTGTCATTTAAAACCATCCAAAACTTGATTTGAGGATGATCAGAGATAAATTCTTCCATCTCATACTCTGAATTGCGAGGAAAAGGATTTCCGTCTCGCTGTTCGAAGATTTCGAAACCTAGGTAATACCTCATTCCATATTGGATACCTGCATCAGCAAAAACCCAGGTACTCTGATTGTAATTTCCTTCATGATCTAAAACAAAGTTAGCTATTTCTTCGAGTCTAGAATCCCAATCCCCCCCAACTTTGACATTATAACTCGTAGCTAGTAAACTAGAGAGAACAACAATGAATACAAAACCTAAACCTATAATATTTATTTCAGATCTTACCCAAAATAACAAGGTTAACGTTAAGAGAATTCCAACGAAGAGAAGAAAGACATCAAAATGATCTAAGTAAGGACCTAAGGGTATTAAATTACCTTCAATAAGAGTTAAAGATCCTACACTTAGAGAGACGAATTTGTACCTTAATAGACTATAATGATGGATGATAAATCCAAAAACAAGAACACTGAGAATAACAGCTAAGTACTCGTATCCCCACCATGCACGGGACTCTTGAAACATAAAAACAATCCCTTTTGCTACAATTAAATAAAAGGGAAGGAAACACGCTAAATAATAATAATTTAGCTGAAAAGATGCGGGTAAGAACACCAGTAGTGTTGAAAAAAACCATCCAGAATATAATAATCCATCACTGATCTTTCTGGTCTTGTAAAAAGCAAAGAGACCAATGAAAAAAATAGGAATCATTGTAACGAAAATGGGATCTGCGAAAGCAGAGTGAACAGCATTCCACATATTATAATCTTCATTTGGAGACGGATTGTCATACCGCCATCCTATATAATATTCAAAAAAGAACCATCGTAAGATGTCATCTTTATGTTCTTGGTAAACTTCATTGGGTAATTCTCCCGGTCGTCGTACTGGATCAGTTTGGTTGAGGTACGGGAGTTTTCCGACATTTCGGCTTACATAATCCAACCAACCAAGGAAGGGGAGAAAAGAAAGGATAATGAAAAAAGCTGCAAATCCAGTGAAGAGGAATCGTGTGTTAATTTTCTGAAGGAATTGAATTCTATTAATAGCATATGTTTTTTTTTTGTGCAATTAGAGGTAAGAGAATAAATGATATGATAATAACAGTGATAAACAGTACTACTATCCAAGGGTTCACGTTATATATATTATATAGCAGGATAAATCCAATCATAAAAACTGCACTAACAAGTAAAGCGAGTCCAAAAGATGAGCCAATCAAATAAATCTTTTTTGTATACTTTCGCTTACTATTACGACCATTATTAATTTCTAAGGAGAGAATGTTTCCATCGGACTGTTGAAAAACTGAAAAGGCTGTTAATAGGAAAACTAAACCAGCCAGACCAAATAACACGGTTAAAATTGGTTCATGATCAAATAGTAACCCTTTAAGCATTACCTGGAATGCCCAAAAAGCCAACCACAAGGCGAGAACTAGTATAGGGAGTATTGGAAGTAAATTTTTTTGGACAAGCAATTTATATGTAGGTTCCCCTAGCAAGGCTAGTATTACTATAATGATACAACTGATGATTGATAGAAAAGCCACTAGAACAATTATCATTCCTAGAAGCGATAGAAACCAGAGCAGAATATCTCCAAAAAGCATCTTTGATGAAGTACCTAGAAGTTTTTCAGGTAATCCAAGATATATAATTGCATAACCTGCACCACTACTGCCAATTCCTTGAGACAAATCTTCTAACACTTGATTATAGGGGTCAATAAAAGTTAGCAATAATCCCAGACTTAAAAAACTAAAAACGCCCAGGAAAGCACCAGTAACAACGAAATCAATGGTATTGATAGATTCGTCTTTTGGAAATGTAGAATTAGAAAAAAATAAATACAAAATACAAATAACAGGGAAAACGAAGAGAGAATAAATTAATAATTGGTCATTTAGTAATGCTAAACCAATGAAACTAAAGGAAAACATGAAGATCGATAAGATTATCTCTACTCTTTTTGGATGATTAAAGGAAGACTTAATTGTAAATTTAAGGTTTTTAAACTTCTTCAAGGTTTCTTTAATTGTTTTATTGTCTGAGTCTTTCTCATATATCTTTGCAAGAAGATATATTCCAATAACCGGTCCAACAATAAGCCCTTGCCAAGCTTTCAATAATAAATTAATCGCATTAACTAGACCAGTTAAAAAGAGAAATGTCAATCCAGTTTTAAACTCATTTTTATCAATAAATAGGTCAATCGCTCGTTTAGCAAAAAGAACAGTTAAAGAAGAAAGAAAAACCATTGTAATATCGATATAAGCGGTTCTTGAATAGAAATTGACAAAATATGCACATGCCATCATTAATCCTGCTAAAACTCCTGTAACTCGATCTTCTCTATCCCCTGAATAAAGATAGTATGCAACTACTGCGAGCATTGCACCTGAAAAGGCAATTGGGAGTTTCAGAGCTAATGTTGTTCGACCTAGAAGGATAATTAATAATCCAGTTACCCAAAAAAGGAGTGGGGGTTTATCAAACATCTTTAAAGTATTGAATTCCATGTAGACAGGATATGCCCAGTCCCCTCCATTTTCCATTGTATTAGCCATACGTGCAGAGATATCTGCATACCAACCCTCATCCCACATCCTAATACTAGTTGTACTCCATAGTTTTAAGAAGAAAGATAATGTAAAGACTAGGAGAACGAACCGAAGACTAAGTAAATGATCCCAAATTTTAGTAAGGGTTGTTGGAGGAGAAACATGAATTTTGTTCGGTTTTGGAGTTTCAGGTTCAGTCAAAGCAGTCAGAAAGATCAGTCTTCCTAGTTAAGTTATAGAAACAAAGAAATTCGAAGTTATGATTGAATTTCGTCCTTTTGAATTAATTGCTTTTCCAATCTTGAAGATTAAAACTTCTTTTCACCAGCTTCAATCCGAATTGGTAGAATGTTAATAGGGGGAACAAGAGGACAGGTCCATTTGTCATTATATGCACAATATGGATTGTATGCTAGGTTAAAGTCTAGAATCCAATGTGTTTCATCAATTCTCTGAGGTTCAACATATCTTCCAACAGAATAACTTTCCTTTCCTCACGTTTCATCCATAAAAGGGACAAAATAATGGGAGTCATCTAGACTTTCATAAACTTGGAGATTGAGCTTATAACGCTGAATTTCAAAGGAAAATTTACCATACAGGTTATACTTCTGAGTAGTTCCTTTGCTTGTTGGAATTTCGATAGTCATTTTCTCTTTGTAAAGTTGAATAGACCCTTCTACTTGAAACTGATTATCATATGGAAAATATTCCAATTCACTAAATTTTTTCCTTTGCTTAGGTGTGAGAGGGGACTCAGGATCATTTCTCATGAAATGGTCTTTCTTTTTCCTCTGTATAAGGACTGAATCTTCAATATTCACTTTTGAAATCCCCCTAATATTATTCTACAAAGAAATATTTGGCTATATTTGGTTCAAAGCTATTCTACTTTTGGTAAATATACTTACTTAAGTTCTAGCTGCTAGTTCATGTTAGTGAGTAATTTTTTTTGAACATCTTCTTTGGCAACTGATGTAGACTCCTAATATGAATATTAACCAGGGTAACAGTAGCCAAGTAAATCCGGGAACGGATGAGGAAGGTTCAGTACTAGAAGAACTATCTCCATTTTGTTCGATTTCAAACATATTAGTGTCTTTAAGAATAGCTTCGATTTGGAAATTGTCTATGACTACATTTGTTTCAATAAGCATACCAAATTCTTTATCGTAAGAGATTGTACCAGAATCGCCCAGATTGAGAAAAATAGCTCGATTAGTTTTACCAAGTGTTTTATACGAATTCTGCCAATCAAACCAAAAATCTGAGTTTAAAGACCGAACTGCTGCGCGTTCTACATTTGCCACACCAAGGTGGACTAATCC
>JAEOTI010000425.1 GCA_016839955.1 Candidatus Hodarchaeota archaeon
AACCTTCTTTGTGACGCTGTACTTGGAGAACTAGGAGAAGTTGAAGGGACATTGAGACCAGGGGATACCGCTGCAACAGGAGTTACTGGAGGCGTATATGTCCGTCTTTGAGTTGGACGGGGATTTAAACTACTAGGAAAACTTCGTGAGGAAGGCTGTGAGGTATTAGACACTGATCTGAACGCAGAAGGAGTTCTTCTGGATGGTTGACGTTGAATATTGGGAATCGCAGTTTGAATTACTGAATGAATTGGTGGCCAGAGATAAAAGTATAGTAAGCAGCTAGCTAAAGCCATAACAAATAACAGTGTAGTGATTTCAATAATCGAAAAATACAACCAGATAGCAAGACTAGATCCCAGAAGGATTGCAGAGTATATAATAGACACAAATCGTCCTGAAAACCGTTTCCGGGCAATATAAGATACACGATATTCTTGATTAAAATACTTGTACATCAACCAGACAACAATGGAATAGAATGGAAGACCAAAAATTAACGCAAATGAATTAATGAAAAACTCATATTCTCCAGGTCTGACAATTGAAATGTACATATGACCATGCAAGTAATCCCCAGCAAACCATGGGGATATATATGCAATAACAGATGCAGCAAGAGCCATTCCACTTGGAATGAATATAAACAAAGACGTAGCATATACTGCATTTGAGGATCGGAAAAAAAGATACTCATCAGCTAACCGAATTAAACCAATTGTGAAAAACGTTAGAAATAAAATAGTGGCGGCTTGTTCTTGAGAATCATTCTCAACCAAGGCCAAGAATGCGAAAACGGCACCAAAAACCAATATTATTAAATAAATGTCCCGTTTTATCATTCTTTTTTCCTTCCTTTTTGCTGTGTGCCCTCCTAAGCTTTTGTGAGATCACCTAGTTCATAATCCTATTCTTATTCATATTCCAAAAATAAGGCGTCTCCTCCAATTAAAGGTTGCAAAAATTCTACTAGTTGAGGTAACGGTGCGGGTGATAAATTATGAACCCGATATGGTAAAACTTCCCAAGATTTAAGTTTAGGACGTTTTAACCGAAAGATCTCAAATCCATAATTAGCCTTTGAAACTTGAGCGGGATCAATAACGATCGCAATAGATTCAGACCAAAGCGTTTGATATCTGAGCTGAGTCTGATAGTCCTCATTGCTCATAAAACACCCATAAGAGGGATGAGAGTGATACCAGCCAATAATAAAATGTGAAGAATTTTTAGTACGATAAACTCGTTCCATTGACTGAGGATTTTGAATTACAACGGAGATGGCATCTCCGTGTCCTATGGGAAAGGCATCTTTTACAACGATACGTTCAAGGGGAGTATCTTTGTGTTCAATGAAGCCAGTTAGTATACCAATAACTTCGACCCACTTGGTCTTTGGAAGATGTGTTCCAGCATACTTACCCGCATGAAGCACCATTTTTAGATAAGCTTTCGGTTCAATAACAGTTTCGCTAGGATCAGAAGGCATTTTTAACTCTATACCTTCATCTATTTCTCCAACGATAATATCACCACTTTCGTGTACAGAATGATCTTCTAAACTATGATCCAAATCATGTACTCGGGTTGATCGTTTTATTTTTAAATTATCCATGCTCTTTTCAATTAATTCAACTAAAGATTCTTCTTTATCTATTTTAAGATGATTAGCGGACTTTTCTACTTGATCTACATCTTCTGGCATAATTCCCTCACCATTTATCCTTTGCATATTTTTTATTAATGTTTTTAGCCTTTTTCTTGAAGTTTTTCTCGCTTTTAAGTAATTCCATTGCTGCTGGCTTATTAAAAACATCGTGGGGATTAGTGTAAGCAGTATCAACATTTAACATTGCGAGTATTGAGTGAATGACTGTCCCAATGTTCTTTGTTGGGCTCCATCCATCCTTATGCCCCTTTTTTTCTGCATCTAATAAAGCTAAGCAAATGTTACGTTTTCCTTGATATTCAGATGGGTTTGGCCAGAAATTTGGGTGCCAAATCGGTGTATGTAATCGCATAAACGGCGGAGAATAGGGATAGTCTGAACCAAATCTGAGTTCTAACTTAAATTTACCTCCCTCATAAGGAGTGCCTTTTGGTCCAATGATAAGTAATGCTAAATGATCCATACTTTTTTGACGACCGGGAAAGGATTTCAATTGTTTCAAAATACCTTCTTTGTACATTTTTTTGAGAATTCCATAATCTTTCGCTATTCTCTTCACTCTTAATGACAAATTCTAAACTCTCCATTTTTTAGTAGAAAATAATCTTCAATCTACCATAACTTTCACGTATAACTCCTTATCATCCTTGAGCCCTGAGATTAACAATGTTTCACCATTCTGAAGATTACACTCTTTAGGAGTAAGTTCAGAGTCAAGTGCTTCAAGAGCAGGGCTATCCAACCGGACTATCACCAAGATTTCCTCTGGATCGAGTTCAAATCCAAATCGTTTCAAGCCTGAGAGTTGGGACTCTAATGCAAGATGTGGGGTGAATCGGAATCGCTTAAAAGAAGGTGCATTTGGTCCACAAAGTGTGCATTTGTTGTTTTTTGGTTTCTCCACAAAGTAAAATTTACCTGTAAGACCATTATATATTGTATAATCCTTTAGGGGAGTACCTATGGATTTACCTTTTATAGAATGTAAAATTTTGATCGTTTCCATGCTTTGTAGTGCTGCCATAACTGCATTAACCACAATAACTGTTGCATCATGACGATCAATAATTTTCACAGCATCATCGTAGGAAAAGGACTTCTCAGAGGGAAAATGTTTCTTCACAAGGTCATTTGCATAATTAATAACAATCTTGATTTCATCTGGAGCATATATACTCGGAGCTCGATTATTTTTTTCTTCAAAAAATAACTGACCTTTAAGTAAACAATGTATCCTTTTTCGTGGGATACCAACTAATGTACACGCTGCAAGGCGGTCTACTTCTTGTTCCTTTAACGGATCACATTCAAGGCAGGCATTCTCATTTGGAAATATTGAATAAACATGCCCATTATAATCAAGAGTACCTGCATCGATTAAATGTTTCTTGTGATGGACACAGCGTCGATTTAGATGGTTTCGAGCAGATATAGAATCTAAGCCACTAATAATTAAATCTGATTTATCAAAAAGAGCTGGTGGTAGAAGTTCGATTGCTTTTGGAAATGCAATGTATTTTCCGTTTGGATTAATCTGTTGAAGTGTTCTAGCAGCGGCTTCAGCCTTCGATTCGCCTTCTTTTGCTCCTACAAAAAGAATTTGGCGGTTTAAATTACTATATTCAACTGTATCAAGATCCACAAGGATTAATGTTCCGACTCCAGTCATCGAAAGGTTCTTCGCAATTTCACATCCTAAACCTCCAATCCCAGCTATTAAAACTGTGGATTCCTTGAGGATAGTTTGATCCCAGCCCGGTAATCGCATTTGACGGTCAAATAGTTTCTTTTCATCTAATGATAGATGTTCTGTTGTGAAATTTGATTTAGCTGGGACCATTTCTTCTCACCTCTTAGGAATCTCTATTAATCAATCCCGCGGTTGAAACGGGAATAAGGAGTATAATATCACCATTTTTCAGTTCAAAATTACCAACGGTGTCTTCAGCGTCCCAAGTGCGACCGAGATGGGTAAGATGAAAGTCTGATGGAGATAAGTCAAAAACATGACCAAGAGTTTCTTTGAGTTCCATCACGTCGGTCTTCTTTCCAACACTTAGTTTTTCGGTACGTTCAGGACCAATAGTGGAGCGAAAAAAAAGATTAATTTTCTCTCCTTCACCAATAGCCTCAATTGGGACTTTAGACTTTAATATTTCCTCTGCAGATGATTCTAAATCTTTAGAATCCTCTTCAATCAATTCGAGTTCTTCAAAATTCTCATTGTCGTTAGACATTGGTTTTACCTCTTATTTCAAGCAAGAATTTCTACAGAGAAAAAATAATTGCATGGTTGAATGTACTGAAGACATTCAACCCGCGGTGCTATGGGGAATTAGAAGGACTTCGTCACCATCGCCAATGTCATAATTTCCAATTTTGTCATTCTCATCCATGGTTCGACCAGCGGATGACAAATGGAAATCTTCGGGATCAAGACCAAATACATTGCCGAGTGTATATTTCAAATCCCCTACAGTAGCGTTCTTACCAACCACCATTTTTTCAGTGCGTTCACCGGGGCCAACAGTGCTCTTAAAGAACAAATTTATTTTTGGACCGCTTGGACCAGCGTTTGAGGGGGTCTTTGCGGAAGCAGGTGTTTTACTTTTGACAATTGGGGCCTCTTCAAGAGGTTCAATTGATAAATCTTCAAAATCGCTCATTTTTTTTGTCACCTTACATTATTGTTGTTAAGGACATATTTGACATTATTATCATTATTATATAAATGTTACCAAATAACATTCATGTTGAAAATGCTTTCAAAATTACAGTTAACCCATCGATAGGTTAAAACGTTCAATAAATCGCATCATACTGCACTTCTAACACAATATAAAATAACAAGAAACAAAGAAAGGCTATTCAGGAAGGCAATTCTGGAGTAGAAGATGATTAAGATGATACAGAATGAGTTGGATCGCAATGTAAGGGATTAAACATAAGCTGTATCTTTTGTCTAAGTTATATCAATTGATAAAACGAGATGCCATACTACTAGCAATAAGTAACAAATTATGGCTATATTTAACTTAAAAGGATTAATCTGCATGAACTAACGAATTACTTTTTTCTACAAACGAAATTTTCTTTCCCTCACAATCTCTAAGATTTGTAAAAGAGCAAGGTAATCCCCTAGCAATCAAATGATCTTGTCCATT
>JAEOTI010000426.1 GCA_016839955.1 Candidatus Hodarchaeota archaeon
ATATCCGCAACTTCCATTCCAACTTGATCTACCATACCCGCATGGAGTGCTTTAGACTCAAAATCAATATTACTCCCTTCTTGACCGGTATGGCATGCTGAAAGCAAATGAGTTACTTCTGTTTCGCAGTAACTTAGTACATCTTCAACATCACCCAGAATTTTAGGATTAATTCCAGTAACTAGCTGGGTGACCGGGGCATTAATCTCAACATTGATACCACCAACATCAATTGGATGTTTCCGACCAAATTTTTCTATTAAATGTTCTAGTAAATGTCTTGCATGACCAACATGTGTAGAGGCTCCTATGGAACAAGCAAGCAAAACAATGCGAGCTTGTTGAGCTGCCATATTAAGCCCACAAGCTCCTCGTTTATTTTCTGTTAAATCACACTTTCCAAAAGTGCAAAGACAACAAACATCACAAAATGGTAGATAAAATGGTTTGTATCGTTCCAAAAGCTTGAAATCCCATTCCCTCAAATCAGTTATATTAGGAAATGGGGTTGGCCCAACTGATTCGGTTAATGGTTCTTCAGATACCCTTCCAACTGACATTTTCAGATCTTTAATAGACACAGAATTTGATTTAAATTCTTTTGCCTTTACAAACAAGCCATCTTTAGGCAATCTTATACACAACCTTTCAAATTATTTCATTGCTAATAAGTGAGAAGTTAATCCGTTATTTAATCATTAATAGGATGTTCAGTCCTTTATGACCCGCATAGACTAGGAAAGAAGTAAATAGAGTTTTGAACGAATGCACAAAAACTTAATTTTGGGCTATTCAAAAAGCTTTTGGGAAAATCTTCTTAAAAATAAATATAACCTATCAAAATGACCCAGATAATGAGATGGCAAAAAAAATCAAGATTTTGAAGGAAAATAAATAGAATATACAGAACGGCTTTCATCTTTTTTATATAACCCTTGATTTTAGTTTAATTAAATGATTTTCACCTTTTCTTTTCCACCCTAAAGATTTCTCGAATAGAAATTTTAAGATTCATATTGTATCATTTTCCTTGAAAATGCTTACATTTTAGAACATTTATTTCCATTTCAATTTGTTACTAAAACAGGAAAATACTTTACATTAAAAACTAGTTATTAAACCCACTAAATAATAGTATTGCTTAAAGCTATTCCAATTCAAATTTTAATCTTGTAAATAAAAACACAGTTCCAATATATCTCAGAATAAGAATATATATGGATTCCATTTTTATTATAAAACTATTATGCTAACTTTAGATTATTCCTTTTTTTTTGGTTAAGTATCAATTGCGATGAAGGTTTATCGAAATGGTACTAGCGGGATTAGAGTCTAAATTTAAAAGCATCCTGGAGAAATCAAAACCTTGATCTTTGTGAATTGTAAATTATTTTAGTGCCTATGGATCTAGGGAATTATTGCCAATGGTAGGGTCTGGTTATGATATGCAAACGACAGCTACTCTATATTTTACGTAGCTGTAGTGGCATTCGGAATTTTTCCCGAATCCTTCTTAAAACTTGTATATCGAGCTGCTGAGACTTTATTTTAGGTTTTAGCAGTTTATACACTTTTTTACATTATACAAGGAATTTTATTTCACTTAGAAGTAAAAAGTATATCATCTTCTTTATCTAAAATTATTCTTGCATTCATGAAATCAATATGTCGTATAATCCCTTTAATAACCTTTTGATCTGCCATTAAAGGATGTAAAATTATTTTATTCTTATCAAGTTGAATATAAGCGATTTCTTTGAGAATCGGAGTTTCAAGATCAGTACTCCAATAAGCGCTGGAAAGACACATGTGAATAACATCTTCTTAATTCTTTTATCAGGTTTCAGAGAGAATAAAATCTGCGATTTTATCAATATACTGAATAGATTTCTGTCCTTTAACAGGTGTTCCTTCTAAACAAGCCATAAAAATATCTGGATCATTTGGGATAGAACCAATGACTTCAAGATCAAATTTTTTCAATTTGGACTCTATTTTTTTCACTATTTCTTCAGAAGATACTTTGTTAATAATAGCCCAAATTTTTTTATCGTTCATTCCACTAGCTAAGCCATGAATCTTTTTTGCAAGAGTCAACGACTCAAAAGAAGGTTCAATAATTAATAATATGACGTCTATACTTTCTTCTACTCCCCTACCAAAATGTTCAACCCCTGCTTCCATATCAACTATCGTAGTTTCATTTGAAGCTAATTCAAGTCTATTAAGGAATTCTCGAGTCAAAACCCCCATGGGACAAGCGCATCCTTCTAATGATTGAAGGATTTTTCCAATGCTAACCAAATTCAGTCCATTTTTTCGTTGAATATAGGGAGGAAAGATTTTCTCTATAGTTATTTTTTCTTGGGTTAAGATATTTTCGCGTAATTCCTGATTTTTTAAAGAGTTCTTTGATCTAAGCGCTTTCTGAACATTTTTCTTACCTCCAATCAAATCCATTAAAGGAACCGGAGGAGTTTCAAAACCTAGCATGCGATAAAGACTGGAATTTGACTCATCGGAATCCACAACCAGTGTTTTATAATTATTATCACGTATGGCTGTAGCTAGCAATGTAGTAAAGACACTTTTACCACTACCACCCTTCCCACATACTGATAACTTCATGATACCTTCTATGCCACCATTACAACCCTTTTCAAATTAAAATGATTAATCTTATTCTTTTTTTTACCTGAAAATGTTCTGTTTTCATCTTTACTTAATAAACCAATATTTTACTTATCTTAAAAAATCAGATTTTGTTTAGGAAGGCGTCTCATATAGAATTTTTTTCCTTCATATTCTGTTTCAATAAGCTGATTATTATTAATCATATTTTGAATGATAGACCAGTCAGCCTTTGCTCGGACTAAAAAATCCTGCACTGCGTCTAATCTCATTGGATGAACAGCAGTGATACTCAAAATGTCTTCTTTAACATTACTTGTAAAATCAAAAGCAGTTCCTTCATATCCTAGTAGCAATTCAACCCTTTTGAGTCTTTCAATGAATATCTGGTATGCATTATTAATAAAATTCTCATCGGGAGCTTTAACCCAGCTTTCTGCTGGTGGTCGGGTTGGAATTGCCAAATAGGAAGTAGATAAATTTAAAGAAGCTAGATAGTTCGCTATTTCCCTTAGATGATACTCATCATCATTTATTCCTTTAACAAGCATGGTTTCAGTTATTAGGTTTCCTTCATAGTTAGCTGTAAATTCATGAATCCCATCAAGAATAGATCCAAGGTGAATATCCTTATGCGGACGATTTATTTTTGACCAAACTTTTTTCCTCACAGAATCTACCTTTATTGAAACTAAATTTGCTATTCCTAGATCCTCTTGAACCCCCTTATCGCTTATAAGAGAAGCATTTGAAATAACTCCAATCTTATAACCTAATGATTGCAGAGCTTCAATACTTCGACCTAAATTTACGTCTAATGTGGGTTCACCATCAGATACAAAAGTGATATAATCTATTGGCTCTTCAATATTATTAATTTTGTCCAACTTTTCTTTAACTAATTTTAATATGTCTTCTGGAAGATAAAATTCCTGTTTATCAGTTTTCCATCTTTTTGTTCTTCCTAGCTGGCAATAAACACAGGAATATGTACAAATTTTTGGTGGAATGTTATTTATTCCTAAACTACGTCCTAAACGTCTTGATGGAACAGGGACAAAAACGATCATATTTCATCCCTTTTCAATTTATTTCTTTTTGTTATTTTTTCTAAATGTTAATACTGACCAGTTCCTATTCTATCCTTTTTTATTTGTCATTAATTACAAAGAAATTGAAGCTTTAGAATAAAATAATCTAAATTTTGATTTTTTTCATGTTTTCAATTTTTCAATCCACCAAAACAATTAATAAGTCTTTGGAAAATAATTGACTTGACTAAAAATTATTCAGCCAACTGAAGAATTAGTAGTAAATGTTTACTTAAAGACAATTTATGGGTGGTTTTCTAGAGATTGAGACTTTCTCTTAATGACAAACTCCTCTTAAGATTCCTTCATGATTGGATTCGCCCAATCAGGCCAGGAGACTTGAAAAAACATCTTAATGTCAAACATTCAACCTTAAATTGGCAATTAGATTCTCTTCAGAAAAAAAAGTTAATAGAATGGGAAAAATATGGACCAGTATCTCTCACAACAGAAGGGAAAAGAATTGCTGAACATCATTTACGGCATGCAGCTATATTAGAAGTCTTTCTAATGAGAACTCTTTCGGTGGATCAAAAATTTGCACATGAGGAGAGTATGACAATTGGTCCACTTATCTCATGTAAATTAATGAAAAAAATCGACCATGTTCTTGAGAACCTTAATCATAGCCCTTGTTGTGGGGATATTCCACCTGAAGAAGTTTGTGAGCATGAAAATTAATGTCAAAAACCAACCCAGCGACATCATTTTTGTCAAATATTTTGATTTTGCAATAAATTTAGTCTTTTTGAAAATTAACAGATTTTTCAATAAAAAAAGATGTTAGAAAGAATTTATGGAGCTAAAAAATTGTCTCAACCTGTTTCGCAGAAAAAAAAGCTTCCCATTCCACCAGCTGTTCAAGAAAGAATGAAATTAATTAAAAAACATTTGTTGTAATGAGTGGTAAGGGTGGAGTAGGAAAATCAACTGTAGCAGCTAATTTAGCTTTGGCATTCGCTAAAGCACACCACAATAAGGTTAGAAGGGCAAACTCCAATTGTAACCCCAGGGGAACTGCTCCTGTTACAGGTCCAAATGGATTAAATGTTGTTTCAATGGCTTTCTTTCTAAAAGAAGACACCCCTGTTATTTCGAGGGGACCCAATCATTGAGGAAGATTAAGGAAAAGTAAGGAAAAATGGTTTTAGTTGAGTTATTAATTTTGTTCACATTGATCGGCTTTGCTGCAGGATTAATGAGTGGAATTTTTGGTATTGGGGGGGGATCTGTAAGAATTCCTTTATTAAATCTCACAGGACTACCATTACTCAGTGCTTTTGCCACAAATTTATTTGTTATTCCATTTTCATCTGCATTAGGTGCCAGAAGTCATAATCAGAACATAGTTTGGGAACTTGTACCATATATTACATGTGGCGGTATTATAGGATCAGTATTGGGAGCTTTATTAACTGGATTTATACCTACATTAATGCTTGCGATTCTTTTTGTTGTTCTTGCTATTATCACAATATTTGGAATTCATTTTGAGAAACTTGCTCCTAAAATGGATGAAAAAATTAGAAATTTTCAATATACGGGACAACAAATCGCTATAGGGACCTTTTCTCTTAACCTGATTACTGGAATGCGAGGAGGTAGTGGAGGTTCGTTATTTCCATCATTTCTAAAGATGATAGGAATTGAAATCCATGAAGCAATAGCTACATCTTTATTTGCAACCATTTTTACTGCTTTATTCGCTTTACTACCCTATTTGATTCGAGGAGACATAATGCTGGTTCCAACGATATATGTCCTCATAGGTTCACTTGTTGGTGTAAAACTTGGAAGTAAAATATCACTAAAAGCCAAACCAACATGGTTAGAAGTTGGATTATCTATATTGGTTATATTTTTAGCTTTTATTGTGGTTTATAAGGTTTTATTATGAATAGAGATGATTTCAAGAGAGTAGAAAGGAGGTATTATTACTATTGTCCTGCGTTGAGGCCCTTGATGATATAGCAAAGGAGTTTCGCTTATGTTATCAGTGTGGCATGTGTAGTTCAGGTTGTCCTGTATTCAGAGTGGATTCTCGACAAAATCCACGTCAACTCATTCAGAAACTCTTGCTTGGGGATTTTGATGAAGTCTTGGATGTAGAATCCCCTATTTGGTATTGTTGTATGTGTCTTACATGCTCACAACGGTGCCCCCAAGCTGTTGATCTCCCACATCTATTTATATATATTAAAAATCTCGCTGTAAGAAATGGTCAAGTTCCAGAAGGATTACTCCGAGAAGTTACAACACTTTTGAATACTGGTATTACCACTAATATTTCTAAAGCCGTTAAAAAACAGCGTGAAAAATGGGGGCTTCCAGAATGTACACCAGCTCCTATGGATGAGATCAGAAAATTATTAGACCTTACAGGTTTTTCTGCGTTAGTGAAACAAGCCTCTTCCACCTTTAAAACCAATAGTCTGAATTCGGGGAAGTGAGTAAGTTATGTCCGCACTTTCTCCACGTAAAATGAATTTTCAAGCACACAGTAAGTGGACTAATGAGGATGGACATTCTCTTGAAATTGAAAAAATGCAAATTAATTATCAGTATGCAATAAGCGGAAATGAAGTCAAAAGTGAACCTTGTCCAGTTGAACTCTTTATTGGTGCTATTGGAAGTTGTTTTATTACTACATTTTTGAATCTTGCATCAAAAAGAGACATTCTTACAACTAAACTTGATCTAAAAACTGCAATCACACTTCAACTACAAAAAGGAAAATATGAAGTCGAGTCTTTGAAAATCTATGGGATCATTAACACATCGTCAAACTCTCATCAAATCGCTCAACAGCTTATAGATCTAGCTTTGGAGTCTTGCCCCCTCATTAATCTAGTAAGAGGAAATGTGTCACTTTCCACTGAAGTTGAAATAGCATAATTATTGCAAAAGGAGATCTAATCAATGAATAGCAATTCACATTTACTTAGTATTCTTAAAACAGTGGTAGTGTCAGGCGGATTAATCCTGAATTCTTTTCGTGGCAAAATTGAAAATCTCCCCAAAAAATCTGATTTGTCTCCTGACCTGATACAAAAAAGTTCTGTTGCACACACAATCGTTGATGACTTAGTACAAGAAGTAGCTCTAGAAATACTCTCCTCACATCTCCCTGATGTGTCCATCAACGTTGAGGAGGATACTCCTCGACAAAAAATATTTTCTCAAAACAAATCTAGATTTTGCTTTCATTTGGATCCTCTAGATGGTACTTTGGCTTATCTTCAAGGACATGACGGTTTTGCAATAGGTGCAGCATTCTCACATAATTTTAAATTCCAAGTAAGTGCTATTTTTTTCCCCGCTCGAGATCAACTCTATTTAGGTGAGAAAGGCAATGGGGTGAAGGTACAAACAGGCTTAGGAAAAGACCTAACTATTGTACGACCTGATCACGTAGCTGATACTTATGTGCAAAAACGATGTGAAATGTATCTCCCCATTTTCAAGAAACTGGATCTAAGACCATTCAATTCCTTGAGTGCTCACAACACTATGATTGCAATTGCCAAGGGAGATGTTAGCCTTCAAATGTATCATATGGCTAGTCCCCACGATTTTGGAATACCTCAAGTAATTGTTGAAGAACTGGGGGGAATCTGCACTGATTTAGAAGGTAATCCGATTAAATATGGGCCAGATTTTGGTCGGATTCCATATTTTCTCACATTTTATGATTTAAAAACGAAAAACATATTCTTTGAACAATTAAATAAATTTGACATAATTAAAGAGTAGATTGTTTCTATTGAGAGAAATTTTTGATGTTTCTCATTGAGAAATCACATATTTAGGAAAGAGTTTCTATAATTAACATTCAAATTAAAAATTTGGAAGAAATACGATGAATTTGGAAACAAACGAGTTGAGAATTGGAGTTTATGTGTACTATTGTGGGTCGAACATAGCAGGATTTCTAAATTGTGATGCTGTTTCAAATTATGCTAGTACACTTCCCGATGTCGTTATTAGCCGTACAAACAAGTTAACATGCCAGGATATTCTTGCACAAATTGATGCATTTAGTGAGGAAATTTGTACCTAGGTCTTGAGAGGATAATTGATAGCTAGATTTGATGAAGATTCACTTGATATTGGTGACCAAATTGGTTACTCTGACTTTTGACGAAGAACATTTACTTGAAGTTCTCTGGATAAATTTGATAGAGGGAAAAAAATCAAATTGTTCTTTGGAAGACTTAATTATCGAACCTAATATTGAAGACTTTGATTTTAAGAACGCCTTGCATTCTTTACTTCGAAGGAAAGCCATTGCGCTAATGGGGGAAAATAAAAAAGTTATATTAACCCCTGAAGGACATTATCTCGCAGAAGAGGTCATCCGTCGTCATCGCTTAAGTGAACGATTGTTCAAAGATATCTTCCAAGCGAGAAATGAGGAGATTGAGGGGACATCTTGTAAATTTGAGCATCTTCTAACACCTGGTATCGAGGAGAACGTTTGTACCCTTTTAGGTCATCCAACACATTGTCCACATGGTAGACCAATCCCACCAGGATCATGTTGTAAAGAGCGAAGATTCCACACCAATAGCGCTATTCTTCCTCTAAGTGATCTCCCCAAGGGTATGGAGGGAGAAATCGCCTATATTTCCACCGGAAAGCCGAAAAGACTCAATAAACTTTTATCATCTGGACTACTCCCTGGTACAAGAATCAAGATTGAAAAGAAGTCTCCTGTGCTAATTCTGAAGCTAGATGAAACTATTTTAGTTCTAGATAAAACCATTGCTGGAGATATTTTTTGCCGCTGTGCTAATGGGAAATTAAGCGTGTTTTAGGAAAATTAAGAATGACTTGAGCAAACAGGTGTGAAGTTGAAAAAAATAGAACCTTTTGAACACTATACCTCTATTTACGAAGAATAGTTTATGAAAAACCAACTCGCCTATGATTCAGAGCTTGAAGCGATAGTACAAATATTACCAAAGAGTGGCAGGGCTCTTGAGATTGGAGTAGGTAGTGGTCGCTTTGCCGCGCCTCTCAATCTCGAATTGGGAGTAGATTCTCAAAGAATATGAGTGAAATTGCTAGAAAGAGAGGGATTGAGGTTGTTGGTGCAATTGGTGAGTACCACCCTTTTAGAAATGACTATTTTGATTATATCTTAATGGTTACTACTATTTGTTTTCTTGATAACGTTGAGAAGGCACTCAAGGAAGTTTATAGGACAATCAAACCCAAAAAATGTCTTTTTATTGTTTTTATTGATCGTAACAGTCTGATTGGGAAAATTTATGAGCACTACAAACAAAAAAGTGCTTTCTACACTGTCGCCACCTTCTATTTAGTTGAACATATACTGAATTTTCTCAGTGCCACTGGATTTACTGATTACAATTTCAAGCAAACTATCTTTCATCCTTTAACAGAGATAGATAATGTGGGACCTGTGAAAAATGGATATGGCGAAGGGTCATTTATTGTTATAAAGGGGATAAAGAAGAATAGAATATCCTAAGATAAATCTGGCAATCAATAGGAATAATTCTATGCTTACAGACTTTACAAAAGGTAGATGAAAGATTATGAAGTAATTCCTTGTTCACTAGATGTTTGTCGTCACCGTTCTTTTAATTTTTTCTAGTGTTTAGCATGTACACATCCTTGAGTAAGCTCAGGAAGTTTATTTTCTTCATATAATTTCATAATTGCTTCAACATTACCTTGAGGAGCCTGTAGAACTCCAACTTGATTTTGTTGAAAAATATCAATCGCACGACGACCCATACCTGTACTAATAACAATATCTGGTTGAAGAGCAAGAATATTCTGGGCTGGAAGTCCTCGTCCACCAGTGTGTTGTCCCCGATTAGAAACTGTAGTTACTGAAAGTTCTTCCCCTTCCTTTGTTTTTTCAAGCACAACAAAAAAAGGAGCACGGCCAAAGTGTAAGGATAAAACAGCGGATAAACCACCCTCATCTTCAACTGGAATAACTATTTTGTCCATTGATCCATTCACATCCAAATTACTTACAATTCAACGCTTAAGTCTCTAAGAATATTTACAAAATTTAACTTAATAAATTAGTTTGATAATGAGGAAAGCTTACATTTTATCCAATTTTACTATTATATCTTATTTCTGTTAAAGCTATACTGTAAAAGAAATAGTGGTGATATTCTTTTCGGTTATGGTCAAAATATAAAGGTTTTAATAATTTTGCGCATATGCACAAAAAGTAAAATGACAAAATATGATTTAATTAATTAGTTACGAATGTAATTTTATTTCTGATGGTAAAATATCTTGCTTATCAGCGAATTTTTTTAAAAATGAAAAGAAATAACACGTAAAAGCTAAAAAAATTAGTGTATGTTGTGGTTAGTCCTAATTCTAAATCTCTACATGTACATTTAGTTATTTTATTAACAATTGAGAATCTTATTGCATGACATCAGAAAGGTTTTGAGAGTGAATTTTTTAACAAGTTCAAGAATACAATTTCTGCTCTTTAGACTAAACACCTCAATTTTATGGAGGAAAAGTTGTTTTGAGTGATAAATCAAAATCTTCATCATTATTAAATTTAGAGGGAGTCTCAATCAGTATTGGGGGCGTGGAGATAGATAATCTTGACGAACCACAAGGTCCTACGCCATTTCCTGGTATTTTCGATCTCCGAGAATGGGATTTAAGGTTAATGTCAAGATACAAGCCTTTTTACGCTCCAGTCTGTGATGGGTGCTGCCTTTGTACCTATGGACGTTGTGACCTTTCTGATGGCAAGAAAGGAGCATGTGGGATTGATATTAAAACCCAACAAGCCCGAATTGTACTAATTGCGTGCTGTATGGGTGCTACCGCACATGGCTCTCATGGTCAACATCTGGTTCATCATTTAATTCATGAAAAAGGTGCAGATATTCCTATCAATCAAGGAAAAGGCGTAGAGGTGGAATCGCCCCTTATACGTTTAGTATGTGGTTATAAGCCCGAAACAATTGGAGATTTGCAGCGAGCACTTGATTGGGGTCATCAACAAGTAACAGATTGCCTTGCTTCAACCCATACGGGACAAGAAGGTAGCTATATTGATTATGAATCAAAAGCCCTTCATATCTCAATGGTTGATGAGGTCTTTATGGAAATTGCCGATATCGCCCAAATTAGTGGGTATGATCAATTTCCTAAGGCTGAAGCAAATGTAGACTTGGTTGATATTGGAATGGGGACAATAGATAAGAGTAAACCAGTGATCCTTGTTGTAGGTCATAATGTTGTTTCTGGTTCGACTGTTTATGATTATATGGAAGAACGTGGAATAGAAGATGATATTGAAGTTGGTGGTATCTGTTGTACAGCAATTGATATCACCAGAAGAAGCAGTAAAGCTAAAATCATTGGATCTATGGGTTACCAACTACGTTTTGTTCGTTCAGGAGTTCCTGATTTGGTTATAGTTGATGAACAGTGTGTAAGAACAGATCTATACGAACATGCTCAAGAAATAGGAGCTGGATTCATAGCAACAAATCCCATGATTATAAAAGGCTTACCTGATAGAACTAAAGATAATGTAGACGACATTATTGAAGATATGGCCTCAGGGAAGGTTCCTGGTATACTTATTCGAGAACCTAAACTTATTGGAGAAATTGCAGTAAAAGCAGCACTTAAG
>JAEOTI010000427.1 GCA_016839955.1 Candidatus Hodarchaeota archaeon
ATTGATTCTCTAGCTGCCATTGCTCTAACTATTATTGTTTTTGTCACTTTAACTAAGATCTATGATTGGCGGAATGGGTATCATCAAGTTAAAGAACCTACCCCTCCAGTGGGTCCTGTTTTAGATTAATTATCTTTTATTCTTCACCAAGGAACATCTTTCATTCCTAATACATACCCAGTTGCATTAGCTCCAAGATGTACAAAAAATGTTAAGGGAATAATGATTATAAATTCTAAAGGCCAAGAATAATATGGAAACACAAAAATCATGGCGAGAACTATAAAGCCTAACTGATCAAGTCCCCATAGAGGGCCCCCACGTTCAATCCCTCTCCTCCTTTTGATGAAACTACCTAAAGCATCACCTACAAGTGCGCCAAAACCTTGTAAGAAACCGATTAAAAAACCGATTAGAAGTGGTTCAACTAAAAGAGAATTATCGATTATTCCAAATATAACTCCATCTCTAACAAAATCTTCATCAAAAACCTCAAATATACCAATGGTCATCCCAGTAATTGAGGCAACGAATATTCCTCCAAAGAAACCCCGCCAAGTTTTTCCTGGGCCTAAGATCCGCTTTCCATCTTTCCATGATTTACCTCCGTCCATAGGTGGTCCTCCACCTAAGAATACTGGAGCCATGTTTCCAAAGTATGCTGGAAGTGCAAAAAGAATAATTGTAATTAGAAACTCAATTAGATTCAAGAACATTCTCCTCCATTTTTGAATTAATCGATGGTGAGTCCGTATTTTTTGAGTTACTCCGCATAGAAAAAATAATTCCAATAATTACTGGAATATAAAATGTGTTCAAGCTATTTAAGAGGGAAATAACTCCTGCCCTAGAAAAAGGCTCGTATTTGTCATAAAGAGTAGCTACTACTGTTTCTTTGATTCCTTCCATTCCTGGTATTCCTAATGGTATCAAGTTGATTGTATTAGATGTGAATAATATAACTATAATAACTGCTAAAGGAGCTGTCCCCCCTGCAGCATAAACCAAGATTGAAGCTCCTGCAATATTACAAATAGCGTTTAAGAAGGATAAAAGGAAAGCTCTAAATGTCATTAAGGGATTACTAGCAAGAAGTCGAAGATTTGTGTTATAATCACTAACAAATTTTCTTGTATTAGTCTTTTGATAAAGAATTCCCTCTCTAAACGGAAATAGGATAAATCCCAGTAAATCTAAGAGTTTATTCAAAAAAACAATAGCAATCTCAGGTCGAAGATAAATTAATAGCAAAAATAATATTGCAAAAACAGCGAAAGAAGCAATTATGGTTACAAATAGAATTCCAATGGACGGATCAATGTCAAATAAGACCACAAAACCATACGCAACAGGAATACTTAGAGGAATAAACGCTAGTAATCCCAATAATCGATGTAGTACAATAGATGAAAATAATTCTCCTGCTGAAGGTTGTCGATCCTCATTTTTGATATGAAAGTGTTTTTTCCCTTGAGAAATTCGTACATAAATTTCAGAAGCAGTTACACTTGGGATCAATAATCCCCAACTAAAAGAGATAAAATATGTCTCGATGGTTTTATACGTCGATGCTGTTACTTTCATGGTTTTTAGGAGGATTTTCCATGCAAAAGCATCTAAACACAACCCCATTAATGTAATTGCTAATCCTAGAAATAGTAATTCTACTTTTATTTGGGAAAAGTGATCTAAAAGCCCCTCAATTCCCCCTTTTCCTTGAAGGAAAAAAATAAACATCCATGAAAAAGCAATTAAGATCATTACAAAAGTTTTTAAGTTAAAAGACTTGCTAAAAGCACCTTTTAAGTCCTCAACTCGTGAGATATGTTCTTCAATGGAGTTAATATCGATACTTGATTCATCTTGTTGTTCATTCAGTTTTCGAATCAATATAGAACCTTACTCCTCAGATAATCTCAAGATACAAAAGAAGAAACTTTATTTCCTTCTGTTTTTCTTTGATGATCGCCCACAAAAATATGCAAATGACTTTTGTGGTAAACTCAATACAATGGAGTCCAAAAAGACTAATGATCCGTCGACCGGTTGCAGTGTTTCAAGATGATCAAAGCCCCGATCTGAACCTCAATGTTAGGTCTGAAGCTGAAAGGGTGCTTCAACTTCAGATTAAAATAATGTTAATTGCTATGGCAGTATTAGAATGTGCCAATTCAGCAGCAAATTTCGCCTTACCGTTTTATGTAGATGATATAATTGGTTTAGGCAAAATTGGGATTATTATTAGTATTTACTATATTATTTCTTTATCCACTGCAAGTTGGTTTGGTCTCCTTAGTGATAAGTTAGGTCGTAAACGTTTCATAGTTACAGGAGCATTCATCATTGGAATTACATACCTCCCTTTTCCTATCTTTGAATCAATTGAAGATATAACTGGAATAGATGCTTTCATTGTACTTCTCATTGCGAGTGTAGGTAAAGGGTTTGGTTCTGCAATGATGGCTGGAAGTATTATTGCGATTTTCGCAGATATATCCACTGAAGAAACACGAGGAGAAATGATGGGAAAATTCTACCTCTTTCGTGCAGCTGGGGGCGCAGTTGGATTCGTTATTGGGGGAGTCTTATGGGATCTTATGAATGTAGCCGGGTTTATTTGTTTTGCATTTATTATTTTCCTTGCAGGACTTCTTTTTCTACGCATGAGAGAACCAAGAAAGTTTGCAATTATGATTAGAGAACTTCAACCACCATTAGAAACGACTAATCCGTTTGCTTCTATGCTAGGTGTGTTGAAAAATCGCCAATTTCGAACGTTCTCTTTAGTCTGGTTAAGTTATACATCAATGATTGGTATTATCGTGACTTATCTCCCCAAAGCTTTACATCAAGTCTCTGTAGAAGGGTCTGAGGAAGAAATTACAGGGTTATCATTGGGAATAATTATTCTTCTTGTTTTGATCATAGCTGGAGCTGCTCAACCAATCTATGGTCATCTTTCGGACAGATATGGTCGAAAACCATTTATTTTACTTGGGGTACAAAGCACAGCAATAGAAGTCTTTCTCCTCTATCAGTTGCTAACGCAGCCTAAAACTATTGTTCAGTTTATAAATGACCCATTTTCGTCTTTAGAGGTAAATCTACGTATTGGTAATATAGATATCATGGTTTCTTCCTTTACTTTACTCATAGTCCTAATGGCACTTCTACTTGCAGCAGCTGCTTTCCCTGCATCAGCGATGGGTTTATTGACTGATGTAACTGACGAAGAAGAGCGAGGACAAGGTATGGGGCTATATTCTGCACTAAGTGCGGTCGGTAATATCCTTGGTATCTTTGCAGGAGGAATTTTTTATGAATGGTACAGCATTCAAGGATTAATGGCTTTATGTTTATTTTTTGCTTTCCTTTCCACTTTGATAGTTTTAAAGTTCTTGATAGAAACAACAACATTCCGTTGGATGCCTT
This sequence comes from Candidatus Hodarchaeota archaeon, assembly GCA_016839955.1. The sequence goes on from JAEOTI010000427.1 coordinate 3,433, forward strand.
CGCCTTAATACCGGATATAATTTCATTTTGAGATTTAAAATGTCTCGTTCCACCTTTAATATCTGACTAAGAAATATTGAAGCTAAAGTTCAATAGCTATGTAACATTAAATTATATGTAGTATTTTGAAAATGTTCTACTAAGGAGAACATAAGGAATACCATTGATTCCAACTATTTATATCAAATAGAATATGATTGTAATTAAGCTGAAAATCTAGGTCGGGTTAAAAATGCGGATGCTGAAGCTAGTGTTGTTAGGAGATGACCAAGTTGGCAAAACAACATTAGTTAAAGCTTTTATGGGGGGAGTAATAACTGAAGCATATAAAGCAACTATTGGGATAGATATTGGTCGAAAAATGATCACAATTAATGGAAACAACATCATGTTCCAACTCTGGGATCTTAGTGGTCAAGAATCGTTCAAAACAATAAGACGTAGTTTTTACGCCGGAACCTCAGGTGCACTAGCGGTTTATGATATAAGTAGAAAGAGAACATATGATTCTATAAATAACTGGATTTCAGAATTAACTGAAATGGCGGGGAGAGTGCCAGTAGTTCTAGTAGGAAACAAATTAGACCTCCGAGACCAGGTCGATGATCGAAACATGCTTTCTTTTGAAGATGGAAGGAAAATGGCAAAAGAGTTGTCTCAAGTCACTCGCTTTGAAACACCATTCACAGAAGCTTCCGCAATCCGGAAGAAAAATTCAGATCAACCTTTTTATCGATTAGGAAGCATTATTGTTGAAAGATTCGATTCAATAACGGAAATCGAAACACTACGATCCAAAACTTAGATTGATTCTTATTGTTCCTTCCCTGAAATTGTTTCAAAAATCGTTTTTGCAAGGATAACGGGAGTTATTCCAGGCGAATCAATAGTTAATTCATGATATAGGTCATTAATTTTGTTTTCTAACAATAATAAATCCACAGGTAATCCAGTTATAGCGGATTCAATCTTAGAGATTGCATTACTCGGTTCAATGGAAAAATCCCCAGTTATTAAAGTATCTACAATCTTGTTTTCTTCTGTTACAGTTGTAACTCGGATTAAACCCCCTGGAGCTTTAAGAGCTCCTTCAAAAATGTGATAATTACCACTTATTATAACTGATCTCTTTTGGACTAGATCTTCATGGCGTTGAGAGGTAGAAAACAACCACTCATTTGTTCTATAAAGCTTATTTAATTCATTCACAAAGTTTTTTTCAGAATGAGACAGCTCAGTTTCTGTTTTGGAATCAACTGGAAAAATTTTACTAAATTGGGCTATCAATTCCTTACTAATATCTTGATGGCTTGGAACTGTATCTATTGCCATTTTAAGAGTGCCCAAACGGTCCCTCAAAGACTTTGCCATCTTATCACGGAATTTTTCTGAAGGAACCTTTAGAACAGAGACCATCAAATCAAAATCGAAGTCTACAATAATATTTCCGACAAGAATAATTGCATCTTCAATTCTACCAGCACCATTACCTGAGATTTTTTTCCCTTCAGAATTAATAATATCATTCACTGGAGAAAATCTTGCTTCAATCCCGAATTTTCGGTAGGTGTTAATTGGAGCTTGTAACATTGTTTGATAAAAAGTTCCTATTTTTTTAGGAATTCCTGTTGTCTCTTTATGAAGAACTATTTGATAAAAAACTTGATTCGAATCTAAAAATACAGCCCCCCCTCCAACTCTCCGTCTAATAATTTCTATATTCTTTTTCTTGCAAAACTCCACATCTACTTCAATTGCTAGTTCTTGATGAAATCCAATTGATACAAGGGGTTTGGATGGCCAACAGATGTACAAAGTATTTGGAATAATCCTCTTCGACACAGCTAGAGCCGCTGCATGATACAAACTCTGTGTTTCAATAGGATGAATTGCACCTCGAAAAACAGTTCTCATTAGACCACCTATCTATGAATAATTAAACTAGTGACTTAAGAATTTATTTTGATCTTAAACAATATTAAGAGAAACAATAGAATGGAGAAATAGAATCAATTTCTAACATTATATTTCCTTAAAATTCCAAAAAAAAATCCTTAAGGTTTTTATTGAAATGTTTAAGCCTATTAGATCTAATAATCGAGAACAAACTTTACAAGAGTTTCTAGACAATTGGAACATACAGATTTCCATTCAGATTTTCGATGAAGCTACTACTCATCATTCCTTCAAGCAAATATCTCCGAAATCAAAGAATTATGAACGATTAGAGACTTTAGGGGATGCAGTACTTGATTTAATTGTATTAGAATGGTTTTATAATCAAGGTGTTGATTCAGAAGGTGCTCTTACTTATGCTCGCTCTGAAATAGTCAATGATGGAGTTCTAGCAGAAATTGGAAAAGATATTATGATTGATAAAGTAATACAACGCTATACGACCTCAGCAAATGACCAGAAAATTATAGAAACACAGAGGATTTTAGCAGATTGTGTAGAAGCGCTTTTTGGTGCTGTTTATGTTGAAAATGACCTCCAAGCATGCAAAACCATGCTTATTGATTTCTTCTCCCAAAGATTGACCCAAACCCTGGAACAAGCTCAAAGAGG
>JAEOTI010000428.1 GCA_016839955.1 Candidatus Hodarchaeota archaeon
ATTGACACTATTAAGTACAGACAAATCAATTACCCTGATGCTTTGATATTAAGTATTTTTCTCATATTTGGTGGTTGCGTTCTTCTCGGTGGAACTTATATTATGAGAAACTGGTCACCTCCTCCACAAATAGAAACACTTGATGAATCATCTGGCATAAAAGAGTAGATTTTCAATCTAGGCTTGGAAAAAAGTTATCTTACGGTGTGGTTTGTGCCATTAGATGGCAGTTTTTAAAAGAATAAATTAATAGATATTTAGGAGTCGAAGGTTAGTGGATTCTACTTTTTCAAGCCCAGGTAAGGTAATTCAGGTCATTAAAGCGTTGGCTGACCCCACACGCCTCGGAATGCTCCTAAATATGAATTCAAACGCTCCTAAAGGTGTTACTGCGTCGAGATTGGCAGATAGGCTTGGTAAGAAAATTCCTACTATTCTACATCATTTAGAAAAATTACAGGAACTTGGACTTGCAGAATACCACATGGCTGAAAATGAAGCTGGGAGGAATATCAAACACTGGCGGGTAGTTAACCCAAATTTTTTGTTAGAAATCAATTTAAATGCGTTTACTGATGCCAGAGACGAGATCGATATATATATTCTTTACCTGTTTGAGGAAGAAAAAAGAAGAAAAGGTACCATCACCTTTGACTACACTAAAAATAATACAGCAGAAATCGTACTTGAGAAAGTTAACACTTTTCTTAGAGAAGTGAAAACTGATAGTAATCAGAATGTAACTATTGCTCAAGCACAAGAAATTCTTTCAAAACTCGAGAAAAAAGGTGAATTGGAGAATCATATACGTAAATGGGTTTTCAAGGCATTTAAGGACTCTGCTGCTTCATTGCAGCTTGACTTCTTTGAACTTGGAACTGAATTTGCGCTTGGCCCAGAATTACGAAGGTTAATTTATGAACACTTCATTAGCTCAAATAAATTCAGTTCCATCGGTTATTCAGATCAAGGACAACCCGTAGTAAGGTTAAAACTCCGACCAGAATTTCTTGATGATCCAGATACCTGACGTTCATAAATCTATTTTTTTTTTAATTTTTCAACCCATTGAAGCATTTCTTTGTGAAGACTCGAACGTGCGATTATTAATTGATCAAATATCTTATCTGTTGGATGAATTGCATTTCCTTCAAGTGTAGTCATTTTTACTCCTAATCGCTCAAGTATTAATGCTGCAGCCGCAATATCCCAATATTTACCTTTCCTTCCAGCACCCCAAAATAAAGCACCATGGAGAGTACCTTGAGCAACAAGCATAAGATGTTGAGAAATTCCTCCTCCTAATCGATAAGAGCGACCTATCACCTCATCTAGATCGGCAACAGCAAGTACTTTTTGAAGATCTAATGATAGACGATTGGAGAAATCAATTATCAAACGGGCCTCTTTCAGAGAAAAAGAACGAGGAGGTGGAAGTTTAGAACCGTTAAGGTAAACTGAACTACTTTTTGCGGCTGAATATAACATATCTGTAAATGGATTATATACAACACCAGCTAACAAACCTGTTTCATCCCAAGCGGCTATAGACATACACACGAAAGCAAGATTTCCCCGAAGAAATGCTTTTGTACCATCTAGGGGATCGATAAACCATGTAATTGAATCAGAAGACAGTTTACTGTCCCCTACTGATTCTTCTGCAAGGATGTTATGATCTGGAAAATGCATCAATATGTGATTTTTGATTAAGCGTTCACTTTCAAGATCAAAATTAGTTGTAACATCTCCTTCACCCTTTCTGAACACTTGAAGGTCCTTAAAAGACATCAAACGGAGAAAAGATCCCGCCATTCTAGCTGCTTCTTCAGCAACTTTTTGAAGCTCTTTGGGGTTCATTTTAATCACTTTTCTCCATAAGTTTTGATAATTCAAATTTTACTTGAGTACTCAAACCGTCCAAAAGCGGCATAACATTACCCACAGTACCAGGGGCTGCTGATGCTACAAGAAAAATATCATCAGAAACAGGAGCCACGTAACATTCTCTTGATGTTGTTCGAAATATAAGAATATTGATGTGCTCATTGGTTCGTTCGCTAAAAGATCCTTTAAGCTCTTCAAAAGCAATAAGGCCAAGAATATTTATCGATTCCATCTCACTTTGGTCACAAGTACGGGTAGAGTATAGTTCAAAACCTTCAGAAGCTGAAACTACTGATATACATAAAGGAAGTTCAATATGCTCACTTTTAAACACATTAGCTACAACATCTATGGTTTTTTGTGCTAATTCAGACATAAGTTACGACTCAAAAAAGGGATTTTCATTTGTAAATAAGGATTTATTATCTTTCACACCTTTCGGATTGAAAAATCTTTGTGTACCTAATTAATTTCATGTGATTAGTATTCAAATTTATTTTGTACACCTTTTAGTTTTAAAATATATACAAAAAGACCTTTTACGAATTTTACTTAACAGAAAAATAACTATTTCAAGAATAGTAAATTCTAATTGCAATAAACAACAGAGGAGGCAATATACCTGAAAAAAATCCCATCAATCTTTATTGGGATTATTTTCGCCAAAAGTTTTTTTACTCATTATATTTTGGCGATTGTACTGTAATACAACCCCATGTTTACAATTAGAGGTTTAGAAGTTGAAATTTCCATCATTACCAACGAAACCAGATCTTCCAGGGCGAGAA
>JAEOTI010000429.1 GCA_016839955.1 Candidatus Hodarchaeota archaeon
CTTTTGTATCGTCATCCTGCATCTTGATCAACTCAAATTCATTTTTTTATGAAGTAAATATCAAAATTTTAACTTTTGTATTCTCAATCATGTAATGTTAAATCATTGTTTTATATCAAGAAAAATCAGTTACAATTTGAATTCAGCCGTATTCAAAAATAAATACTAATTAAAGAGATATTATATTAACAACCAATTCTGATTTATCAATATTCAGCTAAGAGAAAACGAACACAAAAACCAGAATATCAATTTTTTACCAGACCTATGTAATAAATTCTATTATCCTGAGGGGCTTCAATGTCCAATTATAAAACCCTAAAGACAGTTAAACGACATTTCTGGTTTTTTTTAGGGTTATTTATTCTTCTGGCAATTGGAATTGCTTCAGTCTATCATAAACCGAAAGGACCTGAATTTGAACCTTTAGAAAAAACTTCACAATTGTTTGGATTATCAATTATCTCTTTAATACTAATTTGGGGTATTTCTTTCCTCTTAATAACTCGTTGGTTGAAAAAGAATGAAGCTGAGCGTAAAGAAACCTATTATCAAATTTATTGGGGTATAGCATTCCTAGCGTTCTCCTTAGTCTTTGTAGGCCTAACTCTTACAAGTTTAAACGTTACGAAAGAGTCTCACCCTGAAATTTTCTTTATTTTCCGACAAGGAATGATTTTTTGGGTCGCTGCAATGTGGTGGGGATTATCACAGATCCTACAAACTACTAAAAATATTCGAGTTATTCCAGCGTTTTTAGTCATTATCTTGTCCGAAATATGGTTTTTATACGGATTATTTCTTGAAGAAGATATCGAATTGACAATGTACGGATTCTTAACCTTGGTTTTTGTTCCAATGTGTTTTAGTTTAGCTTATCTTTGGTATTTGTACTCAAAAAGACGAGGTGACGTTTTCGCGAGTCGTTTCCTGGCTGGAGGACATGCTTGGTTAGGAATATGTTATCTCGCATGGGCTCCTTGGCATTTTGGGGAATTAGTATACATTTATTTCGTTTGGTATGCATTATTTACATTGTCTTTAGTAGCAATCTTCTGTGGTTTCCTATTACTTACACAAGAAGTTACTACTACTCGTCTTTCTTCTTATTCTACGAAAACATCATCTATTCCTTATACTAAAATGACTCTACCTTTTTCTGAAGAAATTCTTAACCAATCCCTTGAAATGCTGTTTATTCTCGATCAAACCCAAAAAATTAAGTTCGTTAATGATTCAGTTAAAACAAGTACAGGTTGGTCACTTGAAGACGTCCTAAATCAAAAAATCTCTAAATTTATAGAAATAGAAGATATAGAAAAACACATGGAAGAAACAATTCTTGGGAGTGGAATTTCAACTTCAAAGGGACTTGTGAATACAAAAATGGGGGAAGTATTGAATTTTGACTTTATTCTTTTTGGACTTCCAAACCCTGAAGGAATTGTTGAACAACTTATGCTCCAAGCCCAAGGTGAAACATCAGATCACTCTCAAATACTTCAACAAGCTGAAGAATTAGCAAAAGTTCGTACTCATTTTCTTGCTTCGTCTGCTCATGAATTTCGTTCACCATTGACTTCAATTCATGGTTTTTCAGAACTTGCTTTAAGCGGAAAATTAGGTCGTTGTTCTCAAGAGGTCCAATCCGCACTAAAAAGAATTTTACGGCTTTCTAAACGATTGGAACATTTAGTAGACGACATTCATGATCTCTCTCGTCTAGATTCAGAAACTTTACTTTTAAGAATAGAAATAATTAATTCTCATAACTTAATTAATGAAGTCATTGAAGAAATGGGACCTATTTTTCAGAACAAAGCTATAGATATTGTTTTGGACCTAGGCAAAGTTATCAAATTTAGAGGAGATAGAGAAAGGTTACTCCAGGTTCTAAGTAATGTTATTTCCAATTCAATCAAATTTACTCCAAGTGGGGGAATAGTAGAAATTAACGCAACTACTCTTCAAAATAAGGGAATCTATATCACAATTAAAGATTCAGGAATTGGAGTTGAAAAAAGTGATTTAGACCTAATGTTTCAAAGGTTTTACCGTACAGAGACATCTTCTGGAGAGAAGGGATCTGGTTTAGGATTGTCCTTAGCCCGTTCTCTTGTCCATATTCATCGAGGTAAGATTTGGGCTGAATCTGAGGGTAAAAATATGGGAACAACAATCCACATTCAACTCCCCAAGGAAGGACCAATTGTTAATACAATGTCCGCATTAGATATTTTCTAATTCAAAAATTAAGACTTAAAAAAACACTTCAAAAATAATTTTTGTGGCTAGGAAGGAAGAAAGAAAGAGGGGATTGCTCCCCTCGTAACTTTAAGATTTATTCCTACGTCGGTTTGGACGTACTATTCTTGAGCCTTCCTTGTAACCTGTATTATTCATTTTATTTGAATCTTTTACTGGTTTTTGGTAATTTGCCGTTCTTGTTCTTTTCTCTCTTCGGGATCGAACATGAAGTATGTATTCTCCTCCATGGTGACCCTGTTCAATTTTTACATCATATCCTTCTTTTCTTATATGCGAAAGAATTCGTGTCATCCTATACGGAAGTTTTTTATTGTCTTTTCGCGTTTTTCGTATAACTGGGGATATTTCACAGGGAAATAAGCGTCGTTTTCGTTCTTCTCCTTTTTCTGTTCTTTCAGTAACGTACTCGGATCGAATTAAACGTTTTTGTTCTAATATGTTTAAGATAAACGCTGTTTTTTCGGCTGTCCATTGTAGTACTTCTGAAACCTGCGAGAGAGTTATTGCCGGCTTTTCTTGCACAAGTGAGAGAGCTCTAAGGCTTGTATGTTTTAATTCTACTTCTTTTTTAGTGGAAATTGGAGTCACATTCCTTGGGGTCACACCAAGGAGAATTTGGAGAAGCTTTGCTTGAGTGATAAATTATTTTTTATCCTCATATGTAATATTTTTCTCAGTATTTTTTAAGGTTCCTGAATCAGCATATGGATTAAAATTTAAGTTGCTGATTTGCTTCATTTCTTAAAGTTTGGCTAAAAATAACATTTTCTTGGAAACCAATCGGTTCACCAGGCTTAATAAAACAATTGGAGATTTCAGAAAAAATCGTTGAAATTCAACAGAGGATAAGCTGTATTACCAAGATTTTTTTGTTAAGTATTAGTTCACCAATTGAGGGAATGCGATTGAAATGGAAGGAAAAATATAATAAAAAGATTATTTCAGAAAAAGACGCAATTCAGAAAGTCAAATCGGGAAATCGAGTGTTCCTTCATACTGGTTGTGCGGAACCTCAACTCCTCATCAAAGAGCTTGCTTCTCAGGCAGGACGATTATCCGATGTTGAAATTGTTCAGATATTATCAATGGGAGAAGCACCATATGCTGAACAACAACTAATGGCATCTTTTCGACCTAATGCATTGTTTATTGGACCTGGGTTGAGAATTGCTGGTGCAGAATGGGGATCAAGAGCGGACTATACACCAGTTTTTTTATGTAAAGTCCCAAATTTATTCTCTGAAGGGTTAGTTCACTTAGATGTGACGTTAATCCAAGTCTCTCCCCCAGATCAATTTGGATATTGCAGCTTGGGGATTAGTGTTGATGTTTCTAAAGCAGCTGTAGAAAATGCAGAACTAGTTATTGCTGAAGTAAATGAGAATATGCCCTGTACTTACGGTGATTCGTTCATTCATGAAAAGAAAATTAATTATTTTGTTGAATCTCAAAATAATTTACTAGAATATAATCCTGCTCCCCCTGAAGAAGTAGCCCAGGCAATTGCAAAAAATGTGGCTAAACTTATTGACCATGGTTCAACACTTCAACTCGGAATTGGTGCTATTCCGGATGCATTACTTCCTTTTTTAAAAGAAAAAGAGAATTTAGGTATTCATACTGAAATGCTTTCCGATGGGGTAATGGAACTAATTAAAAACGGTGTTATAACAAATGAGGAAAAATCTATTCATCGTGGAAAAATAATCTGTAGTTTTGCCATGGGCTCAAGAGATTTGTATTCTTGGATGCATAATAATCCTATGTTTGAAGTAAGACCTTCTGATTACGTTAATAATCCTCAATTGATTGCACAAAATAAGAAAATGGTAGCCATTAACAGTGCTCTTGAAGTGGATTTAACGGGACAAGTCTGTGTTGAAAGTCTCGGATCTATTCCATACAGTGGTATTGGTGGTCATGTTGATTTTATGCGTGGAGCGGCGGATGCTAATGGTAAACCTATTATTGCCATGCCATCTACGGCAAAAGGACAAACTATTTCTCGAATAGTCCCTACAATATCTACAGGAGCAGGTGTTGTTCTTGGTCGGGCTGATGTCCATTATATTGTAACAGAATATGGAATTGCATCATTATTTGGAAAAAGCCTAAGAGAACGAGCGGTCGCTTTAATTGCTATAGCCCATCCAACTTTTAGGGAAAACCTACTAGAAGAAGCTAAAAGTTTGAAACTTGTGTATCCTGATCAATTGTTACCTCAAGATCCTGGGAAGCTTTATCCTGAAGAATGCGAAATTAAGTATGAGGTAAAAGATGTTGGGGAAATCTTCTTCCGTCCCATAAAACCTACAGATGAAGCTCTCCTCAAAGATTTGTATTACTCTTTTTCAAAAGAAAGTATTCATCTAAGATTTTTTGGTGGATTGAAATCATTTCCACATCCTGAACTGATGAAACAAGTTATCGTGGATTACGATGAAGAAATTGCAGTAGTTGGTCTTATTCAAGAAAAACCTCATGTTCATGAACATGCTATTGCTTTAGGCCAATATTATCTTGATAGGGCATCAAATACGGCAGAAGTAGCGTTTGTTGTTAACGATAAGTATCAGAGGAAGGGAATTGGTACTTTTCTATTAAAACACTTAATTATGATTGCTAAATCTAGAGGTATCAAATGTTTAACAGCAGAGGTTCTTACAGAAAATAAAGCAATGATGGCGATTTTTTATAAAAGTGGTTGTAAAGTAACTACTCGATTGAGTGAAGGGGTTTATTTAATTAGTTTAGAGCTTTGAAATTGTATCTGTTAAAAAAAAGGTACTTTTTAATGGAAAACTTTATGCTATTTATACATTGATTAAATATTCAATTCGTGCTGAAAAAGGGTTGAAATCTACACATGACATATAAATGGGTAATAACTGTCTTTGATGAAGGTTATGGTCCTATTTCAGCAGTTTACGATGAAGAATTGGATAAAAATACTGCAATAACAGTCTCGATTAGAGCTTTAATTATTGGAGGAAGTTTTCAAGCGGGAAAAGGATATGCAGAAGGCTCTGGAATTGTCCCTCTCTCAGGACACCAAAATATTTACACATTTTTCTTTACAGCTCCGAATTCTCGTGCGAGAGGGAAAGAATGCCCAGCAGCAATTAGTTTTATGGCAGATGAACAGAATTCACTGAATCTCTTCCGGGATGCATCGATCTTATTTCATATTTCTAATGAACTTGCTAAAGCAATTCGACCCATATTAAGTGAAAGTGACCCTCCAGGTAAAGGTATTAATAAACAACGACTAAAACAGGTCGTACATGAATTCTCCTTAAATGATCAACTTTTACGGTTAAAAATTGCTTCTCCAATATCGCAAAAAGAGAAACCTCAATTGGGAAGTATTAGATATCTTATCCGGAATGTTGGAAATCTTGAAGAGGCAGTTTTTGGGATTATTACCGGTCGACCAATAGCAGTCATTGGAGAAAAACCAGAAGTTCATCTCGCAATTAATTCTTTACAATTCTTTGCACCTCATCGAGAAATAGTGGTCTTACCATGGGTAGAAAACGAAGAAAATCACCAAGCGGACATAATTGGCGCAGATCCCTCTATTACACCTCAATTAGAAGATTTTATTCTTGTACATTTAGATAAGGGCATAGTCTTTGGTGGTAGAAAAAATTCCGCTTGTGCTAAACTTATTGAAGAAATTCGTGGCTTAAAAACTGAGGTTGCGGCTAAGATTATTAAAAAACGCGTGAATTGGTTTTTAATTAACTCTTTGGCCATAACATCGATGGGGCAGGATGATGAAGAAGCACTTAAGAAATTTCATTTTATGATTAGAGAAATTGACCGTGAAAGTTTATTTCTTATAGTTGCTCTAATTGAAAAAACTAATCCAATTTTAGCAACAAAAATGATATCACAATTGGAAGATCCAAGAATATTGAAAGGCATCCTAGAACTTCCAACTATCTAACGGAGGAAATTGAACTGACCACAAACACATCGGAGACACGAATTGTTTTTTGTGGTCTTGATAGAGCAGGTAAAACAACAATTGTTCGTTTTCTAATGGAAGGGGAACATAAAGATACATTTCCAACAATGGGGATCAATCGGGAAATTATCGACTTGCCAAACTTACAGA
>JAEOTI010000805.1 GCA_016839955.1 Candidatus Hodarchaeota archaeon
AAAATAAACTAAGTTTCGTGTGTGATACTAATGGTTGGACGACCGTCTTCCGAAAAGAGGTATGAGAGAAAGATCGCTGATTTAATCCCAAGAGATCGAGAAGCATCATGGACTGAGTTAAGTAAGAAAGCTAAAGAACAAAATATTTCGAAAAAAACACTTTCCTTTTATTTGAAAAAGTTTCAAAAGAATGGTTGGATTAAAAAAGATATTGACAGCAGGAAATATATGTGGCAGAAAGACGTTTTTGATCCAATGCTTCTTGAAACTGAAGAAAAAACTAGACAAATATTGGAATCAACAAAATTTGATGAAAAAAGTATTTCAAAAATTTTCGAACATTATGAAATAAAACCTGAAAATTTACTTATTGGAGATGGAACTTCAGAGTTAAGAAGTAAGCAAATGATTATAAAAAACAGGATTATTGAGATCATCCGATTATGGCATGAAATCTATTATAGACTATCAGCACCCATACTCCTTGAGGGAGCTCATTTAGGATTTTATGATTTTGAAAAATCTAATCTTTATACCTTTTCTACTATACCTGATAAATTCTCTGATATGATCTTCAAAAGAAATAGAGAAGGAATTGAAAAAGTTGCTGGAAAATCAGTCATGAAATTTTATTGTGAATGTGGTGCTATTTCAAAAATAAATAGGGAAAATATTAAAGATTTCAAATGTCCTTCATGTGGAAGATCAATTCAAAAATTATTACAGCGTGAGCCTGAGCATAAGAACAGACCGAAATTCCAAATAGAGGTTGGGGAAATGGGAATTTTTTTCGAATGACTCTTACTTTAGAATGGCTATTCCTCAACCCGAATTCTTTTCATGTAAATTGTTTCAAGGTCACTGATTCGTTTCGTCAATCCATCAATTAAATCTGTCTTTTCCTTTAGCTCTCGCTCTAACTTCACCTTCTCTCCTTCTAATTTAGTTAACCTTGCTTGTGGAGAGTGCAGAGAAAAGTCAGCGGACATATATTTTGTTGCTATCTCATCTTCATCATGATAATCGAAATAATTCTCTCTACTTCCAGGGAGTCTATGCCCCATTAATGCTTCCTTAGTATCCTCGTCCATTCTACTTGAGTTGAGAACTTTACGAAAACTTTTCCTTAAAGAATGCGTCCATACTGATGAAGGATCTAGATCTGCCTTCTTAGCAGCAAGTTTTACAAATTCAAGAATTCTTATTCGATTGGTCTTCTCTTTATTGTTATTCTTCATAACTGACTTGAAAATATAATCTTGGACATCCAAATCTCCCTCTTCTTTCTTCCTATAATCTAGATATTTTCTAAGAGCTCTAGCTGCATCAATACCTAAGTATGTGATATAGTAACCTAATCCGTACCCATTTAGCTTAGTGTCAACCGCATTAGTTATCTTCAACATTACAGGGGTCTTTATTTCAGGATACAGTTGGTTCTTTACCATGCTGACTTTCCAATTAATCAAACATCCAACACGTACACCCGATTGGAATAAACATAAAATTATGGCTCTATTCCTAAGATCCCGTTTATTTGATCGATAGAATATATCAGCCATTTTGTAAGCATCTTCTTTTGTTGGAACGTATTCAATGGCAATTTTTTTCCTCATCTTCTTAATTCTATCAACTCTTTTCAGTTCAATCTCTTTATCATTGCACTCATAAAATGCCTTAATCACTCCCTGCATTATTCTAGCCGAAGTAATTTTACCCTCGTTCAAGTATTTCCTAACAACCTTCATTAACACTTCTCTTGCCTGTTTTTTATCTAAATTCAGCAGTTCGTCAGGGGACAGATTGCTTTCCTCTGTTAAGATAAAGAGATATCTCATATAGTCATCTTTGGTCTTCTTACTTTGATACATGCTGAGGAAGTTATTTACGGACTCATACCTAAGTAAATCATCATAACAATGTGGTCCGGGTTTCAACCAACCTTTCTCATCTCTTAATCTTGGCATAAGAAATAAAATAACGCAAGAACTTAATAAACGTATCCTAATATCCGAGGAGTCGAATCCTCTACCAGGCTAGACTATGGCCGCAAATTTAAGCATAATTAATCAAAGAATATATAATAAAATGTTTTCTCAACCATTTTAGGTTTTTATTGGATTTAATATCTAATTGATTAATTACGAATTAAAGCAA
>JAEOTI010000430.1 GCA_016839955.1 Candidatus Hodarchaeota archaeon
ACAAAGAACAGATCCGCCTGATTATCTACTCTGGTGAATTTATAGATGGGGTGATAATACCATGCTTCCTCTGGATACTTACTTGTTGCAATGATATCAATGACAGTGATTAATGAATCCCCATTATTGGTGAATAATCTACAAGTCTTTGATAATCCTGTTACATACACTTTTTTCTTCATTGCCACCCGATAAAGATCCTCTGCTAACTTTATTTCTCCCGTATAACCTGTTTGTAAAGATCCATCTCTCACAAAAATGTCCTCAGGATTCAGCTCGTGTTCAATAAACGCTTTTCCATACGTCCATTCCGCAAACCTTCTCGCAATCCCACCAAATCTCTCGATGTTTATCAAAAACCTTCCATCGCGAATAATAGACGGATCGCCAATGTTAAAAATTAAGACATCTTTAGGGAGGTACTTCTGATTTTTAGTTTCTCTCGAAAAGAATTTTGTTATGAACTCTAATTTTCCATCATTTGTGGGGTTTACGATCGTAGCTGTATAGAATTCAACCATTTCTGGAATATTTTTAACCTCTCTATAATCAGATCCTTGAAATATTGCTCCTGCAACTCGATTTAAACTGATATTAAAATCTGCACTATTAATGATCGGTGCATTTCCTCCATCAACAAATCCTAAGGTTCGTGTGTCACCTCTCGTTGGTATTGGAAATATCCGATCTTCTGTTATCTTGGATGGAACGTGTTCTGGACCTAATAAATATGGTGCATCTCCCGTCTTATATCCCTTTTTATAAGACTCAATAAACTCGATACATGCTTTCAATGGGATGTCTGGACTCTGTTTCATTATCTTGCACCAAATCAATCTTATCTTTTTTAAGTACTGGAATTTTCTGATTTGAAGAAGTGGTTTAAAGGAATAGTCTTTTCCAAATCTTTCTCAAAATCTTTCTCTCTTACTTTTCCACGTCTATCTTCACAAATTTTATGAGCTAAATGCAAAGGCAATGGATAATTTGTTACACCGTGCCAATACGTCGAAGCTTTACAGAGAATGCCAGTCGTCTTAAATAGGTTCTCTTTGGAGAATTCCCCCTTATTCAAGATAGTTATTTCAATTGGTTTAGAGACAGGCCAGAAGTCTCTTGGATTATTATAACGAGATGAATGTTCACTATTTCGCCCTTTTTTCCTTCTAAGAGCTCTGGGTTCTTCCCCTTCGAAATAAGCAATTCGTAGAGATCGTTTTTTTGAGTCTAGTTCAGGAAAGACTAATGTTTGACCAGTTCCAACTCTCAATTTATTTGAATCAAGTAATGAGAAATATTCTCCTGTGGTTACCTCTAAAGACTTTGATATGCTATCAACTTCTTCTCTTCTCTTTACATTAAAAATACGGATATTAAATCCTTGATCATCATCATTAATTCTAATAAGAGCACAATCTCTCAGCAAAGAGGAATTAAAAATTCCTAAATCATCGAATTGGGCCTTTTTATTACTAATCTCAGTCCAAAAGCTACGAGTTGGGATCCCATTTACAAAAATTATGGCTGAAAAAGAATTATCCGCTTCCAGATTATTCATTGCGAATTTTTGGAGAAGCTTCTTTGCTTCTTCTATAAGGTCGTATCTGTTTCTCCATTTTTTCAACGGTTTAGAGAGAAGGCCAGCTGTTACTTGGTGCATAGTTGTCCAATCACTAAATAAACGAGCCCCTTTCATGATCTGACTTTTGTTTTTGATAGCTGTAATCACCCCTCCATACTCTGTATCATATTCACCTTGGATTTGAAAAAAATTGATTCCGAAAAACCAAACATTAGGTGGTAAGAATTCAATGTTGATTGGGCATAAAGGGAGTCCAGCTAATCGATAAAGCTCATAAAGAGCATTAAGATTTGATTCTTTCTTTTCGGGGTTTGTGATATCAAGGAACTGAGATGGGATTGACCTACTTGCAAGGAGTTTCCTAAAAAGAAGTTTTGCATTTGTCTGTCTTTTTGCAACATATCCTGTCCATGAGGTCTCTACAAGGGCCACCTGTCGTACATTTGGATCGATATAAGAGCTTGGTATATATTTGGTAACGAGAGCTTTTGCTTCCTCCTTGGAACCTAAGTAAATATTCTTAAAAAGTCCTGTATCCTGTTCTTCAGGAAACTGAATAAAGCAAACTTCAAATGGACCAATTGCAAGAATTTTGCCATCTGTTAACTGTTCTAATTCATTAGTTTTTGAGAATGTTTTTACCAATTCTTTTATCACAGTTACAAGTCTAGGCCTTCCTTCATGAATATCTTGATATAAACAAAGGATACGTACAGTACCGTTTTCTTGCTGATTAACAATTTCTCTCCAGTTATCAGCGGTTGGTCGAATAAAAATCGGTTCGTCTTCAGCTGGTTTTGTTTCAAACTTCCTTAGAATTTCTCGGATCCCTCCTTTTATTGTTTGAAATTTTAGTAATTCTGAGTTTTTAATTACTGTTAACGCATGGAATGCAATGGTACTATATGTATAAATTCCTGCGCCAGCTCCAATTCGATGCCACCCATCCTGTGGTGAATGAACGACTCGTACATGAGGAGATGGGGTTTTCCCACTAACTACTACTGACGCTGAAGGAAATGATTCAAATCCTAAATTTGAAAAGACTTCTGCTGAGAAATCGTCCCAAATAGGTTGTGAATCCCCATATCGACTCAGTTTTAAAGTTAAAATGGGGAATGAAGATGCATCATCACCCTGCATTAATCCAGCTAAATCAACGTAAACGGTTCGTTTTTTGTAAAATCTGCTTACTTCACCAGAGACAAATCGGGTAACAACAGCTTCCAAGTTGATTAGTGGAAGCGGAATATCAGGCACGGTAATCAATTTGACTGTTATACGGAGCATACCGCTTTGTTTCTGTTTGGTATCGTTTCCAATATCACTTTGTAGATATGGATCCCAACAGATGACTTCCCCATTTTGATCTATTCGTAAAGGTACTTCAAACCCCTTTTCTAATTTCAGTGGTTTCGAACAGATTTTTTTTGCGACATGCCAAGATACAACATCATAAATCCAATTTTCCTTAGGTTGTAGAGTATTGGTTGAGGAAATTTCAAAATCCTCTATTGAGATTGTCTTGGATCTGACTTCAATCTCTTCTATATCATCGGTTAAGTTCACAGGTTTTATTTTTTGTTCAGAGAGGGTTGTTTCCCAGATGTCTAATGCTTGCTGGAGATATTTGATCGTAAAACCAGTGTTCTCACAAATCATCCATATAGTCTCGGATTGCATCCTGTGATCAGAGAAGAAAGAAGAATGTAAAATATTGACGACCCCCTTGGTAAGATATGATAATACTTGTTTTAATGACGCTGTTGGCAAAGAACGCGCTTTTTCCCCTTTTTCGACTTGAAAATTTCTAAGTAATTGATTCCACCGTTTTTTAAAGGATTCTTTGGGTATGAGTAGTAAAACTTCATAATTGAAATCTTGTGGTAGAATCAAAGCTGTACTATATCGGTTTGGCTTAATCATTTGTATAATCTCCTCTTTCTTCACTTAAAACTCCAGAATATTCACTTAACGCTTGAATGATGGGCTTGTATAAGAAAATTAACTGATC
>JAEOTI010000431.1 GCA_016839955.1 Candidatus Hodarchaeota archaeon
TCCAAGAAAGCCCATAAGAAAGTCCAGCCCATTAGGATCCTTAGAAATCCAATAAACCACTGATCTGGTTCATATTTTTTGAGGAGTTCCATATCTTAACACCATATATGATACATTCTGTAATTTATTTATTCAAATGTAAGAATGAGTATAAAAGATTAAGAAGACTCGCTGAAGTCAACTTCAGTTAGATAAAGATTTTTGCCGCAATCAAATCATAAGATCAAATAATCCTAATAGGAATATGAAATAAAGAAAGAATTATCGAGTTGAGTAATTGTGGAACAATATGATGAGGATGAATGTGCAGTTCTGGCAACATTAAAAACAATTGCTAGAAAATGGATTAGATTTATCCTTTCTGAATTATTAGTGTCAGGTCCAACATCTTTTTCCGATTTATTAATAAGAATTCGGGGAGCAACAGGAAAACACATTTCTGCACGAGCTTTAACTGATTCTTTAGATATTTTATTAAGGGATCACCTCATCGAAAGAGAAGAAATTCAAGAAAAGCCATTTCGGGTTCAATACTATTTAACTGAAAAAGGAGAAGATCTAAAAATTGTTTTTGCAGCCTTAAAAGGATTAGGCATAAAATGGGATAGTATAAAGCATAAAAAATGTCGTTCTTTTACTTGTTTCCATGATGCAGTTCCTATACTTGATATAGATAAAGCAAAAGAATTCCTTTATACTGAAAACACCTGATTTTCATTTTTAACGAAACATGAAACAGAAACTGGCGCAATCATAGAGTTTTAAATCAATGACTAATTTTTACTAACTATAAATTTAGTATGAAGGGAGATTCTTTGTCACAAGCAATTGATACAAAAATAACTTTAATAGAAGCAACGCGATTGGATAGGTTAATACAGATTCTAGAAATAGCATTCATATTTTTACTCAGTTTTTCTCTAATTACTTTAGTTGATGCAGCGTTTGTAGAAATCGATCTTTATGAACCAATTGTCACAGATTTTTTGGGACAAGAGGGATACGGATCATTGGATGGAGGAAATTTTGAGCAAATAGTTAGAATCACATTGATCTTTAACCTATTACTATTCACTTTCAGTTTATTCTTTGGTCTTTGGATCAGAAAAACCCGTGATGGCTGGACTTGGAGTCAATTAGGTTATACATATCGAACAGACAACTACGGATTTTCTGAACTAGTTTTAAGATCTATTCTATTAGGATTAATCGCTGTTGTTGTATTCTTCACCGTTATTACTCCTATTGTTTTTTTTGACTCCGATTCAATGGATACAGCCATTCTTTTCCACGCTTATCATTCTGAGGGGCAGTTATTTACCTCTAACCAACTGAATGCGGAGTACTATTTTGGATTTATTGAAATGGGTTTCATTTGGCCCCTATCAGCAGGTTTCTTTTTCTTTGCCTATTGTCATAATAGTCTTAAGGCAAGATTTTCTACTGGAATAGCAAATTTACTTTCTTCAGCTTTTTATGTAACATATTTAGCCTTTTTTTTCATATTGGCCGCACCAGGAAAATTGGATCAACTTCCAGATGCAGTAGAAGATCCTATCTTTTGGGGAATGTTAATAGCACTATTTATAGTCTTATACATTTTCTTCAGTGCCTTCGCTGAGACTGAATCAGTAGTTTTACCCTTTGCTGCAAATTTTGTATTCAATGTTGGATTAACTCTCATTCGTGGTTTTAATGCGTTAAATTATTCATCTGTTACAGAATTAATGCTTCTACCCTATTTTCTCATCGTTATTCTCATTGCTTTATGGTATTTTGTTAGAAAAAATCATTTTTCAACAATTAGACTTGGTTTAACTCACTTAAAACAAGTTTTCAGTGTTGATACTCGAAAAGAAACCTCAGTAATCTCTTTAATTGGATTAGTAACTTTATTTTTTATTTTAACAGTCCTTATCCCTAGTGTATTAGAACACATCATGGTTCATCCTGATGATTTTACGAAAAGCGATCAGGCGTTTACTTACGCCTTTATGTATTTCATTTTGATAGGCCTAGCTGTTATTGTCTTAACTTATGAACCGACAAATGTTTATGATGTATTAGTTGTTAAACACCCAGATGGAATTCCCATCGCTATGCACAGTGAACTTTGGCAATCAGACGAAGCGTTAATATCTGGGTTCTTCTCTGCAGTTTCTACCGTCTCCCAAGAATTAGAGTCAGAAGAAACAACAACCTTACGTTCTGTAAAACTCGGAGAACGTGAAATCATAATTGAAGATGGTGTTTTTTCCAGGATAATCGCTTTAGCAGATCGAGATCAAGCTTCAATTAGGCAATCAATTATTGCCTTACAGCGTAGTTTTGAATCACGAAATTCAAAAAAACTCGCAGAGTGGCTTGGGGATCCAAGTGCAATTCCAGAAGCAAATGAGCTTGTTGATGAGACTCGTCACCTCTCTATAATCTTTGATATACCACAACAAACACGCTGGTTAGTAGTTTTGACGCTATTTTTGACACCGTTGATGATTGGACTCATTGGGCTCATATAAATATTAATTGAAAGGGAAATTGAAAGGGAATGAGCAGTTTTGAGCTCGATGCTAAGTTCTATGATATTATGGTTAATTGGGATAAGCGATTAAAGAACGAACTTCCCTTTTTTCGAAGAATCTTAGGAGAGAAAGAGCCTAAGAAAATACTTGATGTTGCTTGTGGATCTGGACGACACTCATTAGAATTTGCTAAACTAAACCACCAAGTTTTGGGTATTGACGTTGATCCAGGGATGATAAGTCTAGCTAAAGAATTATTAACAAGGGAATCAGAAATCTTAAACAGAAGAATAGATTTTTCTGTAGTTTCATTTGATGATCTTATTGTCGATCAAAAAAAAGCTCACGGACATTTTGATTTTATCGTCTGCATCGGAAATTCACTTTCTTTACTATCTTCAATCGATAAACTCTCTGAAATATTGAAGGCATTTTACAATCGGCTTTCAAAAAAAGGTCTTTTAATCCTTCAAATCGTCAATTATTCAAATAAACCGACACAATGGCGCTCTAAAGTAGAGAAAAGACCTTTAGAGAATGGATACCTAAACATTACAAAATCTTTCAATAAAAAGGATCCCAAATCACTTACAATGACAATAGAAGTTATTCATCAAAAACCTACTGGATTAGAGGAGATATTTTCACCGGAATTTCAATTATTGATATTTTCTCCAGAAGATATTGAAAAAGGTCTTGATGCATCTGGTTTAAGTTCTTGGAAGATTTTTGGAGATTATCAAGAGTCCCTATTTGATCCAATAAAATCACAAGATATCATTGTAGTAGCTCAAAAATGAACTAAAAACCAAGAAAGTTCCAAAATGAAACTTAAAAGACTGGATTTTTTATAGGTGACATGTTAGAATTGGAAACTAGAAAACTTCAAGAGAACATTCTTGAATTAAAAGAGGAAAAAAAAGCTATTATTCTCTCCCATTATTACCAGAGAGCAGAGATTCAAGAAATAGGGGATTTTTTAGGAGATTCACTAGATCTCTGTAGAAAAGCTGCATTAGTTGAAGATAAGGATATTATAGTCTTCAATGGTGTAGACTTTATGGCTGAAATGGCCTCTATTGTGAATCCTAACCGTAAAATCCTACTTCCAACCCTAGATGCAACTTGTCCCATGGCTGATATGTTAGATGCTGAAGAAGTTCGTAATTATAAAAAAAAATATCCACATGCTTCTGTTGTATTATACGTGAATACTCTCGCTGAAGCAAAAGCTGAAGCAGATGCTACTTGTACATCCGCAAATGCAGTCAAAGTCATTAAAAATATTGACAATGATCAAATCCTGTTTGGACCTGATGACAATTTAGCAGAATTTGTCCGATCTGCATGTCCAGAGAAAAAAATCATTTCTATGCCTGAATTAGGGTTTTGTTATACTCATCGTCGGTTTTCACAAGAACATGTTCTTCATTGGATAGAGAGAGAACCTGAAGCAAAAATAATTGTTCACCCTGAATGCAGGATTGAAGTACAACAACTTGCTGATGTGATATGCAGCACTAGTCAAATGGTGAGATATGTTAAATCCTCTAGTGCGAATAGTTTTATCATTGGAACCGAAATCGGTCTAACTGATTATCTTAAAAGGCAATTTCCACAAAAACAATTTTTTCCCCTTCTTTCTGACGCAAAATGCCATAGTATGAAGAAAAACACATTAAAAGCCGTGTTTAATTCTCTGAAATTCGAACAGCATGAAATTAAGGTCGATCCAGTTATTGCGGAACAAGCTAGAACCGCAATTGATCATATGTTTGAATTATCTTAATGAAGAGAATATTGTGAATCGAATTGACAAATTATTTTCCTTCAATAAATGTGTTTCATCGTTTGTCGCTCTATAACTCCTTCTAGCTTACCAAATGGTAACTCTCACCGTTCTAAAAGACTTATACAACTCTTAGCAACCATAGACATCTATGACATACTCCTCATTGTTGCGGCTAATTTCCTGGTTCACAGAGGTGTGCCTGAAACCCTCAGGTCTTACCACTTCTCCA
>JAEOTI010000432.1 GCA_016839955.1 Candidatus Hodarchaeota archaeon
AAGTTAATGGAAAAAAAAATCTTCACGAAATTTTCATGCTCTCTATTTCTACCTGCCAATGGTGCAACAAAGGAAAAATGTGGTTAAAAGAGAAAGGTTATGCCTATAGGTACCTTGATATTGATAAACTCGACAGAAATGTTAAAGAAGATTTGAAAGGAAAATTTCGAGATCAATTCGATGTTCGACTTATTTTTCCATTTTTAGTTATTGATAGAACACAAGCTATTGCGGGATACACCCCTTCTGATTGGGAGACCTTATTATGAAGAAAGAAAAGACGATATCCGAGGTAAAAACTTATGTAGACCGAATTTCTACGCGGAATAATTGGAAATTACATGATAACCATGATGGCACTCTTGATCTCCTAATTAAAGGACTTTTAACTAATTTTAACAAACTTGGGTATTTTAATTGTCCTTGTCGAGATACCCAAGAAGATCGAGAGTCAGATCGAGACATAATCTGCCCTTGTCGATATGCAGAATCAGATATCAAGGAATTTGGGCATTGTTATTGTGCGCTATACTTTGATTCTTCTTTCGATTTCTCAGTTTCAATTGGAATGATCCCTGAACGCCGTCCTGAAAATACTTGAAAAAGAATACGATTTTTTTATTATATTCGAGATGTTCCTTATATACAAGGATGATGAAACTGTAGTGGAGTAAAAATATCTCAATATTGGAAATTTCCTAAACTGAGAACTGATGAAGAAGAAAAAGAGCGGAATTAGGATAAAATAATGAAGTTCAATTATCCTAATTGATTTAGCTTATTCCTTTCCACTCTTTATAATCTTCCAATAGTTTTTTAATACTTTCTTCCCCCATAGCATCCAATTCAAACTCCTTTCCTTCCCATCCGAGGGGATTCCTGCCAAGATATAGCAGTGTGAGTTTTTCAAGTTTTTCTAAACCTTTTATCTCGGTAATTTTATTTGTATCGAGGTACAAATTTTCAAGATTAGTCAAAGTGTCCAATCCTTTGATTTCCGGGATTTCATTGGAACTAAGAAACAAGTTTTCCAGGTTAATTAAAGATTCTAATCCCTTTAATTCAAGAATTTTATTATAATCAAGACGCAATGAACGCAGACTGGTTAATTTCTCTAATCCTTTAATTTCTGTTAGCTTATTCCTTCTTAACCCAAGCATTTGAAGATTTGTTAAATTGTCTAATCCTTCTATTTCAGATATTTGATTATTTTCCATTATTAATTGTACCATATTAGTTAGATTTTCTAGTCCTTTCATATTGGTAATTTTATTATCTTTAAGCTCTAACCACTGTAAATTTTTTAAATTGCTTAATCCACTGAGTTCAATTATTTGATTTCCGTTCAAAAATATTCGATCAAGATTAACTAAAGAGTCCAAACCGTTAATTTCAGTTATTTGGTTATTATTCAGAAATAATTGTTTAAGCTCAGATAGTATATCAAGACCATTAATATCCGAAATTTTATTGTTTGAAAGATCTAATGCATTAAGCTTTTTCAGTTTCTCTAAACCCTTTATTTCTGAAAAATAACTAATCTCCATGTGATTTATTTCTAATCTTAGTCCAAATTGATCTTTTACTTCAAATTTTTTTCCTTGCACCTTTACTGATCCATGACCCATTTTAAAACCTCAAATATCGGTAATTTAAATTCTACAAAGCATTAGGAGAAATTTTACTTTGAATAACTATTTGAGCATTTCTAAAAAATAGGAAATTCGGTAGACATTCCAACCTATTAAAAAAAAGATTTTGATGATAAGATATTAGCGACGATATCTAATCAAGAATTACTCCACAAAGGAGATGGATCTCTAAATTAATCTACAAAGAAGATAGAGAGTTTGTTGCTTTACAAACTCGCCGAAAACAGGCTGGTGAAAGTTATGTTGTTCCTAGGTATTATTTTCGACTATTGACTGGAACCCAGGAAAAAATAAAATGGGTAACATTAGTGTCTCGACAAATCCAACATCTAACTGGTTCTGCAATTGCAATCTCCATCTTAGCCTTTGCAGAACGACTTTGGGAATAAAAGACAATTTTTATAGAATCATTCTAAACTATATGAAAAATATTACTTAGGAAGAATTAGAAAAGATAAACTCTCCAAACAATCCTAGGAGCATTAAGAGAACTATGACTTCAGCAGATCAACAGCAGAAACTCAAAAAAGCAAGAGACCACATTGAAAAAGGTGAACTCTTTATTGCTGTTGAGCTACTTAATGAGTTGCGTGAAGCTGCTAACCAGAATAGAGATTTACAACTCCAAGTTGATGTACTAAATGAATTTGGGCGACAGTGTTGGAAGATGGGGGTTCTAGAAGCTGGAGAGGGATATCTTCAAGAAGCTCTTAACT
>JAEOTI010000433.1 GCA_016839955.1 Candidatus Hodarchaeota archaeon
ATAGCTTTTAGCTTGACTTATATCGGAGAAGTTCATCTAAAACGTGGAGATTTTGAGGAAGCACTTGAACAATTCGAAAAAGCTCTCGAGCTTCGAATAAATGTCGGAAATAAAGTAGAAATAGCTGAATCGTTAAATGACATTGCCATAACTCAATACGCACATGGAAATGTAAATAAAGCTTTGGAAGTAATAGAAGATAGTTTAAATATTCGTAAAAATATTGGAAACCCTCAAGAAACAGTAGAAACACTTTTTACTATCTTAAGATTCCAAACAGATTGTGGAGAATGTGACATCTCAGAAAATATATTAGAAGAAATATGTAAGCTATTAGGTAAATGCCCATCTCCTCGGGATCAGGCAATGATAAATTTAGAAACCGGCAGACTCCACATAAAACAACGAAACATCGGTTTGGCGTCCAATTTTCTTACTAAAGCAAGAGAATATGGAAAAGAAAATAATGATTTTGATGTATTTCTCAACGCAACATTATTATTAACTCAAATAAGAATTAATGAATTTCAAGAATCTTTTAATCAAAATAAACTAAGTATTATTGAAGAAGAGTTATTGGTTTTATTAAATATTTCAAAAGAACGATCTCTTATCCCAACGTTGTTTGAATTATATATGATTGAAGGGCAAATCCATACACTCCGAATGAATTTCCAAGACGCGATCGATTCTTACAATAAAGCAGTAACAATCGCTGAAGAACGTAATATGTTTTCAAAACTGGATCAAGTAAAGCATCAAATAGAATTAACAAAAAATCAGCATCGAACTATGTTAAGAATGTATCAAGCAAACCAAGCGGAATTTCTTGAGACTCAAGCCGAAGAAGTTCTAGATTATATAGATAATTTTGTTGCAAAGGTCTTAATTAATAAGGAAAGAACTAGAAAAGAACAGTGAGAATCTTTTTAGATAGTTTTTGCTAACAGAATGTCACGTACCTCAATAATGACTTCTTTAAACGGATGGGAAGCTGGAAATATTCCACTATTATTGCTTAAAAGCATATCTAGAGCAATTTCATTCTGATATGGAATCATTGGAAGGATTTGTAACCCGTTTTCCTGATATTTTAAATTCCATTTTTCTAGGGCTTTTGAAACAGCTTCTTTATCTCCTTCTGGTACTTGATTCCAAAGAAGGAAATCCTGACGTTCTTTTGTACTTGTTGTCAAATGTCGAAGTTTCTTGTAAATAGCCCCTAATGCACCTGCTGTCCCTTCCATACCGTAGCTAACAGGTCTTAATACAAGAATGGATGCATTTGCAACCGCTAAATTATTGGTTGACGCTAAAGATACTCCATATTGGTTATCTATCACAATATAATCATAATTCTGACGCATTTCTGAAATTCCTTGCATTAACCTTTGCAAAGCGCTAGAATGCCATTTTTTATCCTTTGACAAGACATCTTTTCCTATTTCAGCAGGAGCAGCGGGTAACAAATAGAGATTTTCATATTCAGTAGCTTGAGGTACGTCTAA
This sequence comes from Candidatus Hodarchaeota archaeon, assembly GCA_016839955.1. The sequence goes on from JAEOTI010000433.1 coordinate 1,509, forward strand.
AATATTCGCATCTCCATTTAGGAAATCAAGAAAATTCTTTTTTCCACCTTTATTCTTGAAAAAAGCTTCAAGGCATGGAGCTAAATGATCACTGTCTATTAAGGCAGTTTTACCTTTTAATGAAAGAGCATGTGCGAGATTTGCTGCAACGATTGATTTCCCAGTGCCACCCTTATAACTATGCACAGTGATAATTATTGATTTTGAGTCCATTGATTTAATCCCTCTTCGGAATGAAAAATTCCCTACCTGACTTTTCAATAAGATTTCTTAGATATAATTGTTCAAGAATAATTTGTTCAGCTTCTCCACTCCTCCCAGTCGCTTCAGAGATGTCTTTAAGTGACAATTTTTTTGAAGAGACGCCTTCTTGAAGCATTATCATTTTTTGTGCAGTAAGTGATAAATCATCAGGGAGTTGAGTAATTATACTCAGATCGTATAAACTATGGGTGGTAACACCATAATATTTTGCATTTGGGGGAGTATCTGGACCACTTAATCCTAATTCCGCTCCAATTCTAGCAGTCAAGAGATTAGCAACTTCTAATTTTCTTACATGTTCATAAAGTGTAGGACGTTTTGAATCAGTTAAATCAGACATATCAACGTCTTCCACGCGTACTGGTCGTTTTAATTGTCTTTGCAATTTGGAAATAGCTTCAAATGTTTGTTTAGCCTTTTCAGGTATTTTTCCACGTTTAAAAGCTTGGTCTAGGAAATATCCAGAACTGCCCATCTCCAAAGCAGAATCATTAATGCTTGTTGAGTTCATTGATGTTGGTGTAAATTTTTCTAATAATCCTGTATGCTCTTTAACAGTATTGAGAACTAGTTGTAATTGTTCAGTTAAGGTCTCTTGTGCTTTAAGAACTCCCTTCAAAATTGTTTTCATCTCTGAAATTTCGTTGGTTTTAGCGGGCATCTGCTTTACTACCCCAGTGAACGATTTACAAGGTATTGGGAATATTAAGTGAATTTTATTTTCTTAATTCTTTATCTTATGAGTTATAACATATAGTTAAAAATCTAATTGTGAAGTCAAAAAGACAAAATAAGGCGATTATTTAATTCAATGAAATATAATCCAATTATTTATGAGTTGAAAGCATAAATCTTCTTACAAAAAACCATTTTCCGAACTCAAGCGTTGGAATGATAGTGAGGGCACACACTAGAACGAATATCCATTCAGTTAAGCCTAAATTGAATGTTCCAAATGCTTCTTGTAGAAAAGGTAAATAAATGATTATCATGAAAAGAATACTTTCCCAAAAAACCGCTAAATTAAGCCAATGATTCGAAAAAGGACCATAACTAAGAATGGACTGATGATCAGATCTGAAAGAAAATGCCTTGAAAAATTCAATCAATATTAATGTACAAAATATCATACACTGGGCTTGTTCTAATGACATTTCAGTATAATGCTGTAAATAATAGAAAAGACTAAGATTCACGATTGCTGAAGTAACACCGCCTAGGATCATTAATTTGACAACAGGTTTAGTAAATACATTTTTACTTGGATCACGAGGCATTTGTGACATAAAATCTTCTTCAGCAGGATCTACTGATAATGCAAGAGCAGGTAGTCCATCTGTAGCCAGATTTATATATAAAATTTGAATTGCTACAAGAGGAAGATCCCAACCCAAAAATATAGCTAGACCTAGAATCAATATTTCTCCTAAATTCGCTGATAGTAAATACATCAGATATTTCTTGATGTTTGCAAACATAATCCTCCCTTCCTCCACAGCTCCAACGATTGAAACAAAATTATCATCAGCAAGAATCATATCAGCAGCTTCTTTCGTGACATCAGTCCCTTTGATACCCATTGCGATTCCTACATCAGCTCGTTTAAGAGCGGGAGCATCATTTATACCATCCCCTGTCATTGCTACAATATGGCCTCTTTTGGAATACGCTTCTACTACGCGTAATTTATGAGTAGGGGATACTCTAGCGAAAACTTCGATTTCTTCGATTTTTTCTTCTAATTCTTGTTCACTTAATTCATCTAATTCTGTTCCAGTTAATGCAATACCTTTTTGAGCTATTCCAATCTCTTTAGCTATAGCTACAGCAGTTATCATGTGGTCTCCAGTAATCATTACTGGTTTTATTCCTGCAGCTTTACATTCTTTGACTGCTAAAGATACACCATCCCGGGGAGGATCAATCATACCAATAAACCCTAAAAGAATAAACTCATTTTCAACAGATTCCCTATTATATTCATCATTGAGCTCTCTGTACCCAATTGCAAGAGTTCTAAGAGCGTTCCGTGCCATCTCTTCCGCCATGATTTTCATTTCTTTAGATTTTTCAGGAGTTAAAGGTTTTATAGTATTTTCTTCAAGGAATAATGTAGATCTGTTGATTATATATTCAGGAGCACCCTTAGTAAAGGCGAAGATCTTAGATTCAAAACGATGAAGAGTTGTCATCATTTTTCGTTCTGATGTAAAAGGGATTTCATCAATCCGTGGAAATTTTGTAGCTGTTCCCCTTCCATGACCAAGTTGAAAAGCAAATGATTTCAGGGCTATTTCTGTTGGATCCCCAAGAAACTTGAAGTCTTTCCCCTCTCCCTCAATTTTAACGTCGTTACAAAGAGTTGACCCATACAAAAGATATTGGGCTTGTTTACTCTCTGTTTTAAACTTAGAAAGATCTTTTATAGACATATCGAATTCAGAGTGGAATAAATTCACCTTTCTAACAGTCATTTCGGCTTTCGTTAAAGTTCCAGTTTTATCGGAACAAATCACAGAAGTGGCACCTAGAGTTTCAACAGCAGGTAGTTTTCGAATTAAAGCATTCTTATTAGACATCTTTTGAACGCCTATTGCTAATGAAATAGTAATCACTGCGGGTAATGCTTCTGGAACTACAGCAACTGCTAATGCGATCGAAAACACAAACATTTCAGCAACGTCATGATTACGTATGATTCCTACAATAAAAACAAGGAAAATTATTGCTAATGAGATTTTTGCCAGAGTTTTACCCAGTTCATCAAGATTACGTTGTAACGGAGTCTGTCCCGATTCTACTTCCTCAAGTAGACCTGCAATCTTTCCAAATTCCGTATTCATGCCAGTACTAACGACTACTCCCAAACCACGACCATAGGTACTATTTGCACCTGTATATAACATCGTTTTTCGGTCACCTAAAGGCACTTTTTCATCAATCAATACTTCTGAATCTTTTGCTATAGACAAAGATTCACCAGTTAAAGCAGCTTCATCGGTCTTAAGATTTATACTTTCTAATAAACGCGCATCAGCGGGAATTTTGTCACCAACAGCAATAGGGATAATATCCCCAGGTACCAATTCAACGGAAGCAATTTCGTACTGTTTACCCTCTCTAATGACAGATGCAGTAGGAGCAGTCATTTCCCTCAACGCTTCAATCGCTCTTTCAGCTCGGTATTCTTGAATGAAGCCTAATAACGCAGCAAAGATCACAATCACAAAAATAACGAATGCATCAAGGTATTCTTCCAAAATAGCGGATAATGCAACAGCCACAAGTAAGATGATGATGAGATAATTCTGAAATTGCTCAAGAAGTAAACGAATCGGTGATATTCCCGCTACCTGTCTTAGTTCGTTTGGACCATATTTTTCAAGTCGTCTTGATTGTTCTTTTTTAGTTAATCCATTTTGACTCGTTTCAAAATAATCAAGAACTTCATCTTTGGACATATTATGCCAAGGAAGTTGTTCAATTGTAGGTTCTGCATCATTCATATATCTCTACCAAGTTTCATCACTTTCAATGAATAATTCAGCTGAAAACCATCTTTTTAAAATCTCATACATAACTCAGTTGATGCTGGTTTTCATGAGATTCGTTATAGGTGATTTTATTGAATTCTATTAACAGAGCTGACCGATTAGGCAAAGTTTCTGCAAGCGCTATGAGAAAATTATTTGACATTGCTCGAGAATTAAGAGAACAGGGAAAGAGAGTTATAGATTTTGGATTGGGTGATATAAACTTAGGATTACCTTCCAAGGTTAGAGCAGAACTAATTAAGGCCATAGATGATGGTCAAACAACCTATGGACCTAATCCAGGTGAATTAATATTACGACAACGTATTCAAAAAAAGTATTTAGATCGTTATGGCGTAGATATCAAGGATAATGTCGTTGTTACTTGCGGAGCTCTTGAGTCATTATTTGATATTATGTTAGCATTTCTAAATCCAGGGGATGAATTTATTGTTCATGAACCGGCTTTTGGTTATTTTAAATACCAAGGTCTCCTTGCAGGAGGCATACCACTAAGCGTGGAAGCGAATCCTTCGGATTTTACATTATCAGCTGATGATGTAGAAAAATCAATTACACCAAAAACAAAATTGATTGTACTTAATTTTCCCACAAATCCTACTGGAGCAATTCTTTCAAGTTCTGAATTAGAAAAAATCATTGAAGTTTGCCAAGAGCGAAATATTATTGTTGTAAGTGACGAATGTTATGAAAATATTGTATATGAAGGTCATAAACATGTATCTGCTCTCGAATTCGGGTATGAAAATACGATTGTGGTAAATAGTTTCTCAAAAAGCTTTTGTATGACAGGACTTAGAGTAGGTTATTGTGTGACAACTAATACTGACCTTTATGCTCCTATTTTACAAATTCATCAATATAATGTCGCCCATACTTCAAAACCTATCCAAATAGCAGCAGCAATCGCTCTAGACGAAGAAATGGAAATTGTAAAACGAAATATGGAAATACTTGCAAAACGAAGAGAAGCAACAATAAGAGCGTTTGGAGATCTTCCAGGGGTTAAAAACACCTTTATCCACAAGGGAGCTTTCTATTTATACCCGTCAGTTGAGGGAACGGGAATGGACGGGGAAGAATTTTCTGAATTTGCATTAAATCAAGGTATAGTAACCGTACCAGGTTCTTCCTTTGGTTCAAAAGAAGGAAAATCTACAAAAAATTATATTCGAATTAGTTATGGTTTTGTTAAGGACATCCAAGACATAATAGATGCGGGTCAAATTTTAAAGGATGCCCTTTCAAACCGATAACCGAGAAAAGACCGTCTAAACAATTTTTATTTGATTTTATCTTCATTTACACAATACTTGGGAGATTGACCATTTAATACAAGTAAAACTTGTTGGATAGTAATCGTTCCGGCTCTGAGTTGTGCATCTTTTGTTGATGCAGCGATGTGGGGAGTTAATACAATATTCTCGAGTTTTAATAAGGGATAACCTACCTCGGGAGGCTCTGTTTCAAATACATCAAGAGCTGCACCAAAAATGTTCTTATTTTGTAACGCTTCAAAAAGAGCTTTCTCGTTTACTATTCCCCCTCGTGCACAATTGACAAGGATGGCAGAGGGTTTCATTAAAGAGAACTGATCATGTCCAACCATTCCTTTTGTTTCTGGTGTAAGAGCAGCATGTATAGAAATAATATCTGCAGTTTTTAAGACAGTTTCAAAGTCTGTTAGTTTAATACCGACTTTTTCTGCAATTTCAATAGGAAGATATGGATCATAAGAAATTGTTTCCATACCCATTGCCTGTGCAATTTTAGCAACAGCTGCTCCAATTCTTCCAGAGCCTATAAATCCTAAAGTTTTACCTGATAACTCAATTCCTTTAATTTGCTTTTTTAACCATTTATCTTCTTTCATAGTTTGGTCTGCATATGATATTCGTCGTGCAACGGCAAAAATCATCCCAATAGTATGTTCTGCAACAGATTGAGTTGATCCAGTCGGGGCATAAACCACAGGAATCTTTTTTTCTGAAGCAGCATCAATATCAATGTTATCTACTCCCACTCCAGCCCGTCCGATTACTTTTAGGTTTTTCCCTGCAGAAATAATATCTGAGGTTACTTTGGTTCTACCACGAACGATTAGAGCATGATACTGACCAATAATCTCCTTTAATTCTTGTGGAGTAACTTCCTTCTCTAACACTTCATGGTCTTTCTCCTTTAGAAGGCTTACAGCAGTTGGATCTAATGCATCAGCAACAAGAATTTTCAATTTGGAATCACCAATTTTGACTAGGTTTTTCTACTTTAAAATCAGTACGACTTGGAAATTCTTTTTAACATCCATATATTTGACTTAATTAGATTTTTCCTGTTAATTTCTATTTTAAAAGAATTTAAGATTGTATAGATCTTGTTAAAAAATACAGAAGGGAATAAAATGAAATTTCCACGACTTTATATTCCAGGTCCAATTGACGTACTTCCAGAAGTATTAGCTGAGCTTTCAAAACCACCTATCGGGCATCGACATAGCGATTGTTTAGAATTGCAAGAAGAATTGGTAGAAGGAATGAAACGAATTCTATTTGCAGAAAAATGTGAGATTGTCCTTGCAGCTTCATCTTCCAGTGGTCTCATGGAAGCAGCAATACGAAATTGTGTGCAAGAAAATTGTCTTAATGTTGTGAATGGAGCATTTGCTAAGAGATTTGCAGATATAACAACTGCAAATGGAAAAAATAGTGAAACCCTTGAAATTCCATGGGGTAAAGCAGCGTCTCCAGAACAGCTGGAAAACGCCCTCTCCGCTGGAAAATATGACGCAGTAACGATGGTTCATAATGAAACTTCAACTGGAGTCCTTCAACCTTTATATGAATATGCACCTATTATGAAGAAATTTGATAATATTTCTTGGATTGTTGATTCTGTATCGGGAGCTCTTGGTCATAAAGTTGAGGTCGATAAACTTGGTATTGATGTTTTACTCTTTGGTGTTCAAAAGGCTGTTGGTCTTCCACCCGGACTTGCAATTGCATCAGTATCGGAAAAAGCAATGGAAAAAGCGAAAACTGTAAAAAATCGAGGATGGTATTTCGATTTTTTGACTTGGAAAAAGTATGCTGATAAGCACCAGTCGCCTGCTACACCAGTTTTACCCCTATGGTATGGTCTAAAGAAAATTATCGAGTTAATTGAAAAAGAGGGCATTGACAAACGGTTTGAAAGGCACAAAAAAATGGGCGATTTCGTTCGAAGTTGGGCTAAGAAACACTTTAGCTTGTTTGCAGATGAAAAATATGCATCTAATACTCTGACAACAGTAAATAATTCAAGAAATCATGATCTATCTAAAGTCAAGGAAGAACTATTTAAAAGGAATTATCTCTTTGCAACAGGTTATGGTAAAATCAGTAAGATGGTCTTTAGGATCGCCCATATGGGTGACCGAAAGTTTGATGATCTCGAAGAGTACCTAAAAAACTTAGAAGAAGTAATGAGTCTCTAACCTATTTCATATTTTATCAATCAAATCCTGTATGCAATATAAGAGAAAAATCATTTGTGTTACAACGGAGTATTCAATTCGTGCCCACAATCTATGTATACGGAATTGTTCAAGGTGTTGGTTTCAGACCTACTGTTTACAATACTGCCAAAGGTTTAGATCTGAGAGGATATGTTCGAAATAATGGTTCAAATGTTGAAATTGTCCTAGAAAACAAAGTTGAAAAATTCCTTACTGAGCTTAAGAAGTCATTACCTCCTCTTGCTCGACTAGATAAGGTAGATATCAAAGATGCAACCCCAGGATATCCACATACTGATTTTGTTATTCTTAAAAGCGAGGAAGGGAACCGTAGGTCAATAATCCCAACGGATACTGCAATATGCAATGATTGCATTAAAGAAATTTTCAATCAAGAAGATTTTAGACATAATTTTTTCTTTACGAATTGCACCTGTTGTGGTGCACGCTATTCTTTGATAGATGACCTTCCTTTTGACAGACAAAGGACATCAATGATTGATTTCCCTATGTGTAGGGATTGTACTCAAGAGTATGAGAATCCAAAAAATAGACGTTTTCATGCTCAAACAATCTCTTGTCCTACGTGTGGGCCAAATTATACTTTTTATGATGAAAACAAGAGTATTCTAGATGGAAATCCAGCTCAACTCCTTACAGAACATTTAATTCGTAATAAAGTTGGAATTGTTAAAAGTTGGGGAGGGATGCACATTATGTCTACCTTCCAAGCAATTCCACGACTTCGAAAACTTTACCGTAGAAAAGCTAAACCATTTGCTATAATGTTGAAGGATATTGAAACAGTTTATCGCTATTGTGATCCATCAGAGAAAGAACTCGAGCTATTGCAGTCACCACAAAGACCTATCGTAATATTACAAAAGAATGAAAAACAAAAAAATCCCGAGCTTGATCCAATATCCCCTGGTTTAGGAAACCTTGGAGTAATGTTACCTTATACACCTCTACATTATTTGATATTTGAAAAACTACCATTTGATGGTTTAGTAGCGACATCCGCGAACCTTCCAGGAGAACCAATGTGTATATCCAACGAATCAGTTTTTAACCTTGATCTAGATTTCTATTTAACTCATAATCGGCGAATCCTTCAGCGATGTGATGATAGTGTGCTTAAAGTTAATTCTGGTAAAGTCTTTTTTATAAGAAAATCTCGAGGTTACATTCCATATCCAATCGATATCCCATATAACAAATCATTGGTAGCAGTAGGCGCAGAAATGAATGTTTGCGCGGGAATTTCACATGAGAAAAGACTATTCCAAACTCAATTTATTGGGAATACTGCTAAATTCCTTACCAGTCAATACTTGAAAGAAGCCATTTCACATATTCGTTCATTGCTTGGAATTGACAAACTCGAAGGAGTTGCATTGGATCTACATCCACACTATGCTACAAGAAGAATCGCGATAGAAATTGCAAAAGAAGAAAATACTAATTTAATGGAGATTCAACATCACTGGGCTCACGCAGTTTCTTTATCAGTCGACAATTCCATTGACGATCCAATCATTGCCCTAACAATAGATGGTACAGGGTACGGAGATGATGGGGAGATTTGGGGGGGGGAAATTCTCTTTTCAAGCCCAGAAAGTTACAAAAGGGTAGCTTCACTAGAGCCACTTCCTCTTATTGGAGGAGATAAAGCGATATATGATCCAAAAAGAGTTGTTTTTGCAATTTCAGAACTATTAGGGCGAGAAAATGATTATTTTGAACCAAAAGTTGCAGATATCTTCAGAAAGGTTATGTCAAAGGCATTAATGACAACAAGTCTTGGTCGAGTTTTAGATGCTATAGCTTGTTATCTTGGTGTAGGAATGGAGAGAACTTACGATGGAGAACCAGCAATGAAACTTGAAACATTGTTAGAAAAAGGAAAAGGGAAACCTTGGGCTACTGAAAGAATAAAAAAAGGAAAGAGAGTAATAATTCAAACTTTACCAATCTTTGAGAAGTTATTTTCAGAGAAACGTCAGGATACACGCAACAACGCAAACACAGCTTTTTCTGCAGTTGCAGGTGTTGTTACTGAATTAGCATTGACAGCTTGTGAATTTGCTGAAGAATATGGGACCAAATATGTTGGTGTTACAGGGGGAGTAGCATATTCCAGACCAATTATTGAATTAATTAAAGCAGTTGTTACAAAAAATAAGTTAACAATCTTACTACACGATAAGATAGCTCCTGGAGATGGAGGAATTAGTATAGGCCAAAATTATATTTTAGGTACTACTTTTCTTTAGAAGCAGAAGTTATTTTACAAGAAATTTTTTCGATTATCATGGAATTGAGATTCCTAGTTAACTGAGAAAAAAGGAAGAAATAGAGTTGTGTTTATCTGTCCCAGCAAAAATCATAAAAATACAAGGAACTATGGGAAAAGTTGAATTTAGTGGAGGAGTTCGTCGAGATGTGGATATGTCACTTGTCGATGCTAAAATCGGAGATTATGTGATTGTCCATGCAGGTTTTGCAATTGAAAAACTTGACGAACAAAGCGCTAGAGAGTCTTTAGAAGTTTGGGACGAAATAGAGAAATTTGTAAGTGAAATAGATTCAGGTTTCAGTAAATGAGTCAAATGATTCATTTACTTTCAAATGAATAATTCAATTCGTTCAGGGTGTAACCCAACACCCGCTATTCCCTCCGCAAAAGCATTGGGAACTACTTTTCTCATAATGTTG
>JAEOTI010000434.1 GCA_016839955.1 Candidatus Hodarchaeota archaeon
CGAAGAATCTGTTGTGAAGTTTGAGCAGGTAAGTTCTTATAGTTCTTAGATTGTTGAACATCCTTAAGAAGCCAGTTTAAGGTATTATAACGGATCCACTCATTAGTCTTAAAGAACCATTGTCGAATAATGTAATTTGTTTCGTTATAGAGGTTTTTGGACGAATGGGCTAATGCTCGTAGCGTTGGAGTTGGTTTTAGCCAGATTTCTTCTGTTCGGCAACTCACTGCCATTCTTCTCTCTCTCATATTTGAATAGACTGGTTGTCCTTAAATAGTTTGGAGAGACTGCCTTGAAAATTTGCAATGAATTGTTTGATACTATCATTTGATAACATTTGAAACAAAAGAATCAATTAGTTATTACATATCAAATACTAATCTGGAACTGACAAAAGTTACAAAAGATCGAAAAATGAGATTCTTTTAGAAAATCCCACAGCTGATTGTGGCATTTATCTCGGCATTAAAGGAAAAAATGGAAATATATTGTAAGAGTGATTATATTGACTAGTTCTTTACCTGTTACATCTTGTTCTTCTTGCCAGCGTGTTATTCCACCAGATGATACTGGCTCAGCAAAATTTCATTGTCCTAATTGTGGATTAATAGAGATACGACGGTGTTCGCTCTGCAGATATCGTGGCAATGAATTTGTTTGTCCTAATTGTGGATTTAAGGGACCATAAACCAAAATTTCTCACATCAACTAAAAATTAGCTCTGGAGAATTGTAAAATGGGAAATGCACTTACTGTTTTAAAGGTGATTCCTAAATCACCGGAAGTAGATCGAAACGCCCTTATAGAACAGATAAAAAACGAATTAACTCCGGATGGAGTCGAAGTTCTAAAAACGGAAGAACAACCACTATATTTTGGTTTGTTCTCTTTATTCATATATCTCAAACATGCAGACAGTGAGGAAGGATCAGAAGTACTAAACGCTCTGCATGAGGATATTCAAGCATTAGACGTTGTTGAAAGCGTTGATGTTGAAGCTCAAACATTAATGCAATCGTAGATTAATAAGAACTTTTTTGCCAACTATACCCTACCAGAGGAGCGGGGAATACTATACATGACAAAAGAATTGGTTCTCAAGGTTGCTGAAGCCCGACAAAGAGACATTGGTCGAGGGAAAGTCCGAATTTCTGATGGGGATATGCGAACTATTGGAATTACCACGGGAGATGTAGTTGAAATTGTTGGGAAAAAAACTACAGCAGCTATTGCTTGGCCAGCTTATGTCAAAGATCAGGGTGCAGGCATCATTCGCATGGATGGCATTATCAGAAGAAATTCTCGGGTTTCTCTTGAAGAAAAAGTTTCCATTCAACGGGCAGAAGTTAAAGTAGCTAGGACAGTGGTACTCGCTCCAACTGAATATGTTCCTCTTGATTTTGGCTTTGAAGTCTTTGTTAAAAGGAAATTATTAGGCTATCCAGTTACAACTCATGATACAGTCTTGATACCCATCCTTGGAAGAGCGTTACCCTTTGTAGTAAACTCTATTAGTCCTCCCGATGTTATTACACTAATCACTGACACTACACGCCTAAAAGTATCCGAAAAACCGGTTTCAGAAATTGAAATAGTGGGCAAAGATAGAATTTCATATGAAGATATTGGTGGTTTGGGTGACGCAATCCTCAGAATCCGTGAAATGGTCGAACTGCCCTTAAAACATCCTGAACTATTTCTGAAACTTGGAATCGATCCACCCAAAGGTGTATTATTACATGGGCCACCAGGCACTGGTAAGACCTTGTTAGCTAAAGCCGTAGCTAATGAATCAGATGCACATTTTATCCCCATTCAAGGCCCAGAAATCATGTCAAAATTTTATGGGGAAAGTGAGGCCAGATTAAGAGAAATATTCAAAGAAGCAGAGGAAAATGCACCTTCAATTGTCTTTATCGATGAGATAGACGCCATAGCACCGAAAAGGGAAGAAGTAACGGGTGAAGTAGAACGTCGTGTGGTTGCGCAAATTCTTGCACTAATGGATGGGCTACAAAGTCGAGGTGAAGTCATCGTTATTGGCGCTACGAACCGACCAAATGCCCTCGATACGGCTCTTCGACGTCCAGGACGATTCGATAGAGAAGTCGAGATTGGAGTACCTGATAAAAACGAACGTTTTGAAATTCTACAAATTCATACACGCCGTATGCCAGGAATCGAGAATGTTGATCTAGAACTGCTGGCGACTATAACTCATGGATTTGTGGGGGCGGATCTAGCAGCCCTTGCCCGAGAAGCTGCAATGAGAACTTTGCGTGAACGATTACCAGACATTGATCTTGAAGCTGATACTATACCTACAGAAGTCCTAGAACAGCTAATGGTTGAAACAAGGCATTTTGATTCTGCATTAAAAGAAATTCAGCCTTCTGCAATTAGAGAAGTGTTTTTAGAAGTCCCAAATGTTAAGTGGGCAGATGTTGGCGGCTTAAACGAGCCCAAACAAGAATTGATTGAAACAGTGGAATGGCCTATACGAGAACGGGAAGCTTTTGATAATATTGGAATTGAACCACCAAGAGGTATCTTACTTTATGGTCCACCCGGATGTGGTAAGACTCTCCTTGCCAAAGCTGTAGCTAATGAAAGTCAAGCAAATTTTATTAGTATTAAAGGTCCAGAATTAATATCTAAATGGGTAGGAGAATCTGAAAAAGCTATTCGTGAAATTTTTAGAAAAGCTAGACTTGCTTCCCCTGCAATAATATTTTTTGATGAATTGGATAGTATTGCCCACCGACGGGGTACTGGAGACTCAACATTAGTAAACGAAAGAGTAATGTCCCAGTTACTAACTGAATTGGATGGTTTAGAACCTTTAAGAGATATTGTGGTAATAGGGGCAACCAATCGTCCAGATATCATTGACCCAGCTCTTTTACGCCCTGGACGATTTGATCGCTTAATTTACATTTCTTCCCCAAAGGACGAAACTCGAGAAAAGATTCTTGAAATTCATTTAAGTCGGATGAAGCTAGATGATGATGTAATTATCACAAAATTAGTTGAGATGACGAAGGATTTTACAGGTGCTGATATTGATGGATTGTGCCGCGAAGCTGGTATGATGGCACTCCGAGAAGACCTAAAGGCTAAAATTGTTAAATATCAACATTTTGAGGAAGCATTAAAGAAAGTCCATGGTAGTTTAACACAAGAAATGATACGTTGGTATGCTGAACTAGAGAAAAAGCTTCAAAAAAGAGGAGCCGGACTAAAAACTACTACTAAACCAATTTTTGGTTAAATTTAATGGAGTGTTAGTCGTTTGGTAGGAAATAATATCTGGAGAACTACACCATTAGCTCATGCGATCATGCAATGTCTAGAAATGCGTGATGGAATTGCTCTTGACTCAGATTTACGAGGTCTTCTTGAAAATATGCAAGTTGAGTGGACACTAAAAGATCTCAACAATACACTTTTGCATTTAGAAATCTCCGGACTGATTCATGTTATGCGAATAAAAAAGGGAACAATGAGAATAATGAAAATCGAGGAAGACCAGTCCTTTTTAGCGGTCGAAGAAGATTAGATTCACAAATTTTTCAAACATCACTTAATTATGATTTGTTCTTGATATTCAAAGAGTCCAGTGTTATACAAACATTGCATATTTCAGCATTAGTAGGTTCTTTGCATATTTGACACAAATCGAGTTTCATATCCTCAGTCTCGCTTTTTGTTGAGAAAAGACGGTCATGAAATCGTAAAATGGATTTTAAAGTGTTCGATCTCTTTTCTTCCTGAGAAATCAGAAAACTTCTTACATCATTTCGCATGGCAGTCATCGCATAAGGACAATCCTCGTCATGATAGTCAATATTCTGTGCTATAGCGTAAAGTTGAATTTCACGTTCAGTAATTTCAACAAGCGGTTTAATTCGAGGAATTAATTGAGGATGTTTCTGCACCGGTGTTCGAGTCATTCTTTTGAATCGAATTGAATCACCTCTAAGGAAATTAAGAAGACAAGTTTGTGCTTCATCGTCAAGATTATGTCCCGTAGCTAACTTTGTGGCACCAATAGCTCTAGAGGAGTTATTAAGCGCTCTTCGTCTTAGTTTTCCACAGATAGAACATGGTTTTTGTCCAAAATTCTGAGTGTGCGCTTTTTGAACTAAATCATCTAAGCTATATCCAAATTGCTCCTCAAATGAAGTCACTACGATCTTTTTATTGTTTTTTTCAGCATTTAGTTGAGCAATTCGTAATGCGTTCTCACGATATCCACTAATCCCCTCATCGATAGAAATTACAGTAATTTGACTTAAAGGATGAACTTTTTGTAGCTTTATCATAACATCTAGGAGAACTGTGCTATCTTTACCCCCAGAAAGACCAATGGCAATATGGTCTCCTTCTGCCAGCATCCTATAACGGTTGACGGTTCTACGAACTTTATCTTGAATATAATTAGAAAAACAGATTCTGCATATCAATTTTAGAGGATCATTCAATTGTGTGAAAGCGACTTTTCCACAATCGCATTTTTTTTGATTTGAAGTCACAAGGAAAGCGCCTCTTAATTGCCACCGTTAATGCCTACTGACGCATTTTCGCTTGCCAAGTTGCTATTTTGGGCTCTAATAACTTGAAGGCGTGATCTACAGCTTGATCTAGAAGGTCTTTTTCATCATCAATCGTTGAAAATGGAGAAATGTCTGCTTCAAGTGATATGGAGACTTCTAATTCAAAATTCGTTGTTACATCAATTTCAATTTCGATCTCGTCATTCAGGAGATCAGCTCCAATTTGTGACTTTAAAAATTGATGAATTTGAATGTAGAACTCACTAATTATCTCGGATAACTCTGATTCTACTGACTCTGTCTGTGAAGTAGCTGTGTCTTGATTAGCCATACTCGATTATCCCGCAAGTCTTGTTTGACCTTGTAATTGTTCTTGTACCTTCTTTTGCATTTCATCTAATTTCTGCTTGGTACGCATTCCACTCTTTTCTATAGTTGATTTATGGAGAGAGAGAACTTCTTTCTTATCTTCAAGGTCTTCTTTTACATTTGATGCCACCGATTCAAACATAATATTACCTGCAGCTTTGTAAATCTTAAAATCTTCAGGTAGATTCTCTAATTCCTTTAATGAAGATTCGATTTCTCTAATTTGTTGCGAGAGTTGTTCTACTTGAACCACAGCTGAACGATATTGTTGATCTAATTGCTGTAACTGGCGTATCTGCTCTTGTATTGCCGGTGGAATATTGATCCTGTCTGCACTCATTTATTTTTTCTCCGGAATCTGTCAATCTACTCAAATATCTCTTTGTTTAGATAGCTAATCAGTATTGTTAACATAACAATCGAAAAGCCAACTAAAAAACCTAAATTATAGGTAAGTTTGTATTGAAGTGGAGCTATTATTTAATGGAAAATACACAGGGGATGCTAAAAGAGTTTGATTGGGGAGGTCTCTTATTGGGTCATCTTCCAAAAGGGTGTGAACAATGCCTAGAAGGGGCTAAATCAGTTATTTTCGTAACAGGCAAATGTGGGAATCCATCCTGTAAATTTTATTGTCCAATATCACTTAATAGGCGTGAAAAAGATTTATTATTCGTGAATGAAAATAATTTTGGAAAATGGGACCCAAAAAAGCATTTAGAAGGTTTAATTCAGGAAATCAGTAGAGCAAATAGTGAAGGAGCGTCATTCACCGGTGGTAATCCTCTTCTTGTCCCTGAAAGAGTAGAAAAAATTGGAGAGGCACTAAAAAAACATTTTGGGGAAAAATTTCACCTTCATCTCTATGCTCCAATAAGAGGATTAGATGATAAGATCTTGGAAAATCTACAATTAGTCATTGATGAAATTAGGTTTCATCCTACCTCAATTGAACAGCTAGAAAAACTTGAAAACATCTTTTTATTAAATTGGGAGGTTGGAATAGAAATACCTGCTTTTCCAGGCCAAGACAACTACTTATTTGAAATTGCTTGCTGGCTTGGGGATAGAACATCATCCCTTGGCTACACTCCATTCCTTAACATCAACCAATTAGAGTTTAGTGAATCTAATTATCGTGAATTGATGGATCGAGGATTTAAAAGAGATGAAAAATCAATTGCTGCTGTTTATGGGAGTGAAGAAACGGCAAGAAAAGTGGTGGAAAGAGTATTTCATGAAAAGGTTCCTATTAACCTTCATTATTGTCCAAGTCAAGCAAAAGACTCAATCCAACTTCCTAACAGGCTTTTACGTTATGCAAGAAATACCGCTCAACCATTTGATATCATTAGAGAAGAAGGTCCTCATAGAGGATTATTGATCCGGGGAGTGGTTCGAGGGATTAACACATTAGATAAAAAACAAAAAGACATTTTAAGTAAAATTCTCCTTCAAGAATTGGAAATTCCAGAAGAGGAGTTAATTTGGGATTCTAATAAGAACAGATTCCTAATTAATCCATTAATACTAGAAGAATTAGGAATTTCCATAAGAAAACTTGGAGAAAGTTATAATTTATCGCTAGAGATAGGCTTTTTAGAAGAATATCCCACTTCTGACGGATTAGAAACTGGATTTGATCCAATTTAAGGTCAATTCCTCCTCTGAATGAACTTAGAGGTTTGTTTGCTTAATTTTCTCTGAGTTTTATCTTCATATTCTTATTATTTGGAATCAATCCATTATTAGACAAAGAAAGATTAAAATGTTTAATTAGAAGTACTTATTTTCTTAGACAAGGTCTTTGAAGCGATTTGAAGCTTTTTGTAATGATATTAGTCTATTGGAAAGGTCTTTTATCCAAAAACAGAATAATGAGTACAATGAGACTCAACTTCTATCAAAAGGCTTGAAAGCAAAGCTAGATTGAAGCCTTGATAGTTGGAAATACAGACCTCAACATTAAATCAAAAGCTTAGCAGTTGTAAGAATGAGTACTTATTCTTGAGAGCGTTTTCTCCCATGATGATAATGAAGATCTGCCTTCTTGGAGATGGAGCTGTAGGAAAAACAGCCCTACGTGAACGTTATCTTGGTAAAGGTTTTGCAAGTAACTTTATTATGACAATAGGGGCAGATTTTGCAGTTAAAGCCGTCTCAGTTGGTGGTAACCCTGCTAAATTTCAAATTTGGGATCTAGCAGGACAACCTCGTTTTTCATCTGTAAGGGAACTTTATTATCGTGGATCAATGGGAGCTCTTCTCATTTTTGATTGCACTAGGCCCCAATCTTTTCTGAACCAAGATCTTTGGGTTGATGAACTCTGGAAAAATAATGGAAAAGGACCTGTTCCTTTGGTTATTTTAGGAAACAAAGCAGATCTCCGTGGGCAAAGCCCAGAAGAAGTACCGAATGAGCAAGCATTAGCTTATGCAGAAAAAATTACTAAAAAAACCAAAGCTCTAGGATTCACAGTAATTTATATGGAAACAAGTGCAAAGTCTGGACTAAATGTTGATGAAGCATTTGAACAACTTGGGAAGTCAATTCTTAATTTCGTTGGAGAACCCCGTTAACCA
>JAEOTI010000435.1 GCA_016839955.1 Candidatus Hodarchaeota archaeon
ATTATTTACGTCCCACCGCTATACCATGGACGTCGGTCGCTCCAGCGATCATATTTGTAAAGAATCATCCTTGGATAGTTGTTGGATCACCAGGAAGCGACCGGATTTTCTCTACCGTTGCTCAGTTTCTATCATCTGTGATTGATTGTACCCTACCTATAGATCAAGCAATGTTGAATCCTCGTATGCACTGTACAATTGGAGGAAAACTAAGTTTAGAAACTGAAGGAATTAATCCCAAAATACTTGAATATCTTTCAAATATCGGTTATAAAATGGATCCTAGGGATAATTTTTCTTTCTATTTCGGAGCTATTCAAGCAGTAATGAAGTTGCAAAGTCTTGAGGGTTTTCAAGGAGTTGCAGAAATCCGTCGTGATGGTAATGCTGAAGGTATTTAGAATACCTAAATGCGTTCAATATACCTAGAATACTCATTATTAGAATATTACATTCTAAAAACGATTTTAGAAGGTTATATCAATTTGCCTTCCGCTTTCAAAGCATGCATCAAAGAATTATCAGGAAATTCCCTTAAACAATAAAATTCTCTTGCAACGATTAAAAAGCCATCATGATAAAACGTCTGATCCAATAGTTCAAAAATTCCAGCATTATGATCAACTAGCATCAAGAATCACCCGGAAGATTCGTGCTCCTACACATGATCGATATAATTGGTGTTCAAAGGAAGAAAAAATAAATTTTGAAAGACTTGCACAAGAAATTAGTCAAATGAGCAAAAAAAATGTCTGGAAATTATACGAATATATCTCTAATAATTCAGATTTAGCAAAGATAACCGAAAGCTTGGAATATGGTCATAGTTCCTTGAAAAATCATTTATTATTTATTGTAAATCTCATCGTGCAGGATTTTCTAGCAGGGAAGTTAGAAGGCCTGAGTCACGGGCGAGGTACCGTGAACAATGGACAGAATGCCGTTGCGGAATAAAAGAAGGTAGAAGGACCCGATATTTCGTGCAAAAGGTTTCTGTTTGAAAACCTTAATAAAACTCGAACCAACACTTTTACAATTCTGTAAGTATAGAAGTATAAAGACGCATCGTGGGAGATTATATGCCCAATTGAAACGTTTCTAACGGAGATCAAATTTTTGAAAGCTGCTAGGCATCGAAGAAACCCTACAATGGTGGTTTTTCTTGTTACAATTTTGATCCTAGTGGGTTCTTCTTCTAATCTTGAAAGCCTTGCAGATGAATCAGGACCTATAGAGGATATATCTTATTTGGGCTCTGATTTTATGTTTAAGAACATAGATAAGCCACTTCTTCGATATCTAAATTCCTTAAAGTCAGTCATGATTAACAATACTGAAGTTTATTATAACACTACGGAGCTTGAAGCTTCAGATTCAAAGAATATTCAAGAAAAGGACACTTATGAAATCAATCTCAGCTCAGAAAATCTTTCAAATACTCTAGAAAAAATCAATCAGACTTATTTGGATGAATCCACAAAAGCATTGCTAAATTCTGCTATTGACGAACTAAACAATCACAGCTCTTTGTTACTTAATCGGACTATCGCAACTAATCTCTTGTTAGAAAGGCAATTGTATGCTAGATCTGTTATTATCCTATGGGATCCTGACGGATCGGCAAAAAAAGCGTTGATTCAACTTCAGAATGGGAAAATTCCTGAGAAACAACCTTTTAGCGGAGATGAAGTAATTACACAAATCCAAATAGGTTTTTTTCAAGAATCAATCAGCGGAATTGTATCCCTAAATAATACTTGGAGCTATAAAAACAACGATAATGCCTCAGCGGTTCAAGATTTCATTAATTGGGCATTAAAAGATCCAAGAGTCACACGGTTACTCGCAATTCGAGGTACCCCAACAACTAAATTCCACTTTTTTCTGGGTCCAGCTTCTATTGAAGTCACCGGTTCTACTACTCGAGAACAACCTACAATCGATTTTCTCCAAATGCGATTAGAAAGCGTAACATTGGAGCGAAAAGATAATGTTACCCATTTTAAGACTTTCAAAACGACCGTCCAAGAGACTCATTTAACAGGAGTCTTCGTATGGAACGATACAAACGATAATAACAAGGTAGAACAGTGGATAGCCTATAATGAGCGAGAAAGACCATTTATTGGTCCCTATAGTGAAATTACTCAACGCTTTGATTTCAAACAAGTTGGGACTGTTGAATTTGAACCAATCGTTATTGATGATGAGGGTATATCGTTTTCAATGTCTCTTGTTTCAGTAGAAGGTGTCATAAATTCTGTTGGAGAACCAACAAATTTAGTAGCACTTAATCAACAGACACCTGGCATAAATGAATACGTAGAATACTTTAATACATCATTTCAATTCGTACCAGATGCTAATACAGGAGAAGCAACTTTAAAACTTGCCAATGCAATTGGGACTTGGAATAATACCAATATTCTCGAAAATTGTGGTCTTAGCCTAGTATATACAACATCATACAACAGTTATCAATTAGGACACAAAATAAACCTTGGTTCTTACTATTTTGACCCAGATTCTTTACAATCTCACGTGGTACCACGAATCAACTATCAAGATCTAGATGATAGAGAAATTGGATCGATTGATTTAACTTCAGACCTTTACACCTATAATGACTCTGAAAATTATAATGTGCTTGGAACAATTATTCCATTAGAATATGTTAGAATAGTCTTGTCTCAAACAGAGCAGGCAGGTCGATTTCTGAAAATTGCAAAAGAATCTCCTGTTGGCCGTAATACAGTCCTTTTTGCCATAACATATCCCATATGGGAAGGACAAAAAATTTTTCACGATCCCACGTTTAGCGTCTTTGCTGGAAAACCAATAATTTTCCCAACAAATGTAGTTGAGGGAATTGCAACTGTTTTACAACCAAGTAGTGTCGGATTGGTTGCAGTTGCCACTATTGGACTCATAATTATCAGTATAAGACAAAAAGTCGGCTTCTGAAGACGAAAACGTTGTGGATCCTATATGTCACAAAGTAACGACCTAGCTTTTGAAATAGATGAGAAGGCTTTAGATAGGATTCATGGTGCGTTATCCCATTCATTTAGAAGGGACCTTATTCGCTTTATCGGAGGTATGGGTTGGGTTCCATTCAAAGATTTGCAAGAAACTATGCAAACAGGGCCAGGTACATTATATTATCATTTAAAGAAATGTAAAGGGTTAATTACACAAGATTTACAAAAAAGATATATTTTAACACCTGAAGGAGAAAAAGCTCGAAGTTATATTGATCGTGATACTAATTTTTCCTTTTCTGGACTGCCATCTTCTGCTGAAACTCCATTAAACTCATTGTTAAGAATAATATTACCAGTTCAGATATTTAGGCAACTTATTTTCAATCCTAGAACGGTCTTTGAAGCAACGGGAGTAATTATTATTTTGACTCTTTTTGCAATTCAAGCTGAAATGGGGGTAATACCTCTCTTTTTCGATTCAAAACTATTTATTTCCAGTCCCCTTGTTCCAGTACAAATAGTATTATCTATATTTGTAATTTGGATTGTTATAGAAGTTGCTATATTTTTATCAACCGCTGTGGATAAAATCAACCCATCACTTGAACTATTATTGGGAATTCCTTTTGCAATGCTTCCCCTTGGTTTTCTTCCCTTCATTTATATCCTTCTTACAATGTTTGATGTGAATAAATCCCTTACTGAACCAATTACTCTATTGATATTATTATTCTTACAAATTTGGACAATTGGGTTGCTCACTCGGATTGTACAAGTAACAAAATCTCTTCCAATGGAAAAAGCTTTAGTACCTGTTCTTCTTTCATGTTATCTTTTTGCCTCTGCTGCTTTTTTTCTCCCTATAGGTATGTAGAACGAGAAAAAAAATCCGATTAAAGCCTATCAACTCAACTTGAGAATTCTCGAACTACAATTTTCTATAGTTGTGTAAAGAATATCTTAACTTTATACATAACTTTGCATCATATGATAGGTAAAAACCCTGTTCATAGAAAAAAAACAAAAATAAAGACAATTGGAGGAAAATGAATGAAAAAAATCATAACAATAATAACAATTCCTCTATTTCTAGGATTGATAGTTTTTACACCTTTACCAGCTTCAGTCCAAGGTATAGAACCACTTGTAAATGACCGACGTGACCCGTTTCATGGAATAGAAGATGGAAAAATTATGGAAGCAATGAAAGGAGGCTTTTTAAATCTCCTCATCCATATGAAGGATGCCAACTTCTCAGACGGCACTGTTCTCTATGACTATTTTACCCCCAGTACTGAACCAGTCAAGAGATCAATAATTAGTGCAGGGTCAGTCAATCATACTTTTACAATCGAAAATTTGAATAAAACTCTCACAAGGTTATACGATGAAGCCAAGCTTCGGAACAATACTGAGGCAGTAGATTTTCTAGAAGATGTTTTTGCTGAGGTTGAAACACATAATATGTTGAATGTTTCGAGAACATGGGATATTGATATGGAACGAACATTCGAAGTGGATGCAAAAATCGTCGTAATCTTCTGGGATGAAGATAAAAGCGTTATTGACCGATTAAACATGATTAAAGACAATAACACAGCTGAGGACAAAAATCAACCGTTTACAGGAGACGAAATTTTTACGGTTGTTCGATTAGCAACTAACAAAGAAGTACTTAATGGTTCTAGAACCATCACTCTCGATTGGAAGTATGAAAATGGTGAAAATGCCACATTATTACGTCAATTAGTACATAAACTCACATTAAGAAATGATTTACTTCATAATCTTCATCAACGTCTAGAACCTAATCTACATGCCCTTCGCTTATGGTTAGGTCCAGAGCTAGAAAGGTTTGATTCCACTTTGAATGGCTCAAAAGAACGGTTTTGGGCAAGTTTTGATATAAGTCAGCTGCGAATTCGGGAATTACTCTTTGGTTATCGCCCTGGCATAGGTTTATTTACGAAATCTTTCGCCTTTACCTATCTAGAGCATCATATGCTTAGCACTTTGATATTCAATGACACAAATTCGAATGGGTTCATGGACTTGGAAATGCAAACGCTTCCGGGTGGAAGGGTTCAGGTCCCAGTATCAAATGAAACACTTTATCGGCTTGATCTTACTGGCATTGGAGCAAAAGAGTATAACAAACCACTAACATCAAATGACGTGATGACATTTGGTTTTAATTTTAGTGATGTTCAAGGAAATCTCCTCCCTTATGACAGAGACTCTGATTCTACAACGATCAATCCCAGTGCTAATGATGCAATTCCTATTAGCTTTGATGAATACGCAGTTTCAATGCATTTTTCAAAAGATGCACCATCTAGAACTGCAAATCTTAAGTTTGATTACATAATTGGAGAAGTAAATGATACCACCGCAATGGATGGACTTTCTTTATGTCAGAACTTCTTCTCAGTGCTTATTAACTCTGATACTATCCATAAAGTAAACCGCATTGAGACTGATGACGAAGCTGAAATTAATCTTGAAGGGAATATAACCAAAAGAGCTCGACGAATAAGGTTTAGGGCAGCTGATGTCGATACAGCAGAAATTCGAATGGATGATATTCCGTACACCTGGAATGGGACAGAACAAATCAATGCTACTGGTCAACTTATCCCAATTTCTCTTATTGGCGTAATGTATGGTGCAGCATCCATGGAAGGTAGCTGGATCCACCGAATGAGAGGTCATGCTACTGCAGCTATTTTCATGTATTCTATTTCCTATCCTTCTTGGTCTGGTTTATCAATAAGTCATGACCCAACATTCACTATGAGTTCAAACTTAGCTTCAGATCCAGGCACCATTGAAGAGTCAAAAGAAGATACTAAAGCAAATGATGGCTTTACACCAGGTTTTGAATTCATTATTGTGCTTTTAGGTTTACTCAGCATCCCTCTATTTAGAATGCAACGAAAATTCCGGACCTAGAAGTGATTTCTAGGATCCTTTCTCCCTTTTTTTTTAATATTTTCAACCACAATTTTTTTTCTCAATGAATCTTTTCTTAACCCAAATTATCCTAAATTTGAGGAGAAAGTCTATGCCCATTGATTTGTCAGATTTTACTCGTGAAGATCTAATTAAACTAATACGGATGTATGCCAAAGGTTGGTTGGCAATGGACGGTTGCTGGTTTTTAGGGATTGAAGAAGAAAAAGACATTGAAATTGCCATTCATTATGATACCAAAGCTTGGGAACGATTTTCTCCAATTGAAGCAAAAAGAATTATGAGAGAGTTTAATATCCCTAAAGATGGTGGTCTAGATAGTTTGGCAAAAGCACTCAACCTTAGAGTTTACGCTCAACTCAATGATCAGTCCATTGAACGTCCTGATCCTAGTACATTAATATTTAAGATGAATGGGTGCCGAGTACAAGATGCTCGAACTCGTGACGGACGCCCTGATTTTCCTTGTAAAGATGTTGGGGTCGTAGAGTACAGTCGTTTTGCCTCAACCATTGATCCTCGTATTAAGACGGAATGTATTGCGTGTCCCCCGGATTCCCATCCTCCGAATTGGTGGTGCGCTTGGAAATTTACAATTTAAAAAAAAACTAGAATTCTCTTATTAGAAAGGATCAAGGGGTTTCTCATTTACTATTATTTTTTGTATGAGATCAAATGCAGCTTGGACATCTTCTTCTTCTTCTCCTTCCAGCAATAAAGTGACACTACCTTCTCCTCCCCGACCTAAACCACCCGAAGCTACATGAGTAACTGTCAATTCTGGAAATAAAGTCTCTAGGGCATCAATTTCTGTAAAAACTATAGCACCAGCCATCGGTAACAGTCCACATTTTGCTCCCATTGATAGATCGATTTCAGATATTCCCATTAATCCAGCAGAATCAAGGACAGAATCAATAACAAGTCTTTCAAGACTGACTGGACATATTACAGTGATACCGCGAGCAAGTGCAGTAGGCCAGAAAGCTCCGTAGGTACCACCTGTGGGGTGAGAAGCTAATATTGCAGGAACATATTCGGTATCCAGCGCATTAGCAGATTTTATGATGAGATCTCCGCTATCTAATGAACGTACAAGATCTGTAGTGATTTGGACTTCTTTTACCTCACCTTTTTCAATCATGAGTTCAGGAAGCCTTTTTGATGGGTCTACTCCTCCCAACCTTTTTGTACTAGTATTTGAAACCATACCTGCTGCGAATTTGTTTTTTTCAAGGATTTTCCCAGTTAACTCTTCTATTAAATAGGCACAATGAATTCCTCTTGCGATTAAGATCCGATTATTCTCAAAACATTCTTGAATATCGATATCAGAAGCAATACCTTTAGCAATAAGTCGCTTCGCTTCCCAAGGAGTCAAACAAACTAAAGCTTTCATTCAAAACGCTCCATTTAATTAAATCCAATGAATCTCTTTTACACCTTGTCGATGGTTTTCTAATCTAGCTAGGCTAAATAATAAATCTGCTAGACGATTTAAATATCTGAGAACTAAAGGATTAACATTTTCGTGCGTTAAAAGATTCACAAGACGTCGCTCTGCACGACGACAGATTGTCCTGGCGAGATGAAGCATTGCTGCAGCACTTGTTCCACCAGGTAAGATAAAGTGTTTCAGTTGAGGTATTTCTTCATCACATCGATCAATCAATTTCTCTAAAGACTCTTCAGTAGGTATTTGAATACGACCAGGGAAATCTGATCCTTCGGGAGTTGCTAATATTGAACCAATTGTAAAAAGGCATTTTTGAATATCAAAAAGCCATTTGTCAAATTCAGTGTCAGAAAGGAGACTACGGACTACTCCAATTGTAGCATTCAATTCATCAACAGTTCCATAAGTTTCAACACGATTATTCGATTTTTGCACGCGAGAGCCATCGATTAAACTTGTTTCTCCTTTATCTCCAGTCCGGGTATAAATTTTAGTCCTAGAATTGTGCTTTTTTGAATTCAATCTTTCCAACTCTTTATAGGGGTTTAATATACTTAAGAAATCATAATTTAACGATAGAATTGCATCTAAATTTGAAAAAACAACCTATCAAACTATGGAGTTTTTATTTTCACGATTAAACGAAAAATCTAAATCAAATTTTATATTTACTCGACTTATTACACTTTGAATGATAAACTTTACAATTGGGTAAAAGATCATTTTCTAAGAAGCAATAGAAAACTCTTTGATCTAGTTGGTTCGAAAAATGAGCGTCGGAGAGAGATTCGTCTATAAGATTGTACTCGCTGGCCCTTCAGGGGTCGGAAAGACTTGTTTGTGTAATCGTTTTGTGGATGGTGTCTTCACAGCAAGGACAAAAAGGACTTTAGGGGTTGATTTTGCACTAAAGAATGTAACCCTCCCTGCTGACGATCCCGATAATCCTTCATCCTTTGATCGTCAAATCACCCTACAATTATGGGATTTCGCTGGCGAGGATCGATTTAGATCTGTTTTACCTCTCTATATCTCTGGAACTCAAGCTGTGATGCTTTCTTTTGACCTGACTCGCCCAGAGACCCTGGAAGGGTTAAAAGAGTGGTTAAATGTATTGGGGACGCATTTACAGGATGATACTCCAATAATTCTCATCGGAATGAAAAAAGACCTCGAAAAAGAAGTTTCAGATGAAGCTATCCAAGATCTAGTCCAAGCAAAAACAGCTATTGTACATTTCATACCAACTTCTTCCGCATCAGGTGATGGAGTGGAGGAAGCCTTCTGGACAGTCACTCGAGAAATTGTAACACGCAAAATCGGTGAGGCAAAATAACAGGTCACAACAAATGAGTCAAATGATTCATTTGCTTTCAAGCGAATAATTTAATTCGCTCAGGGTGTAACCCGACACCCTCTATTCCCTCAGCAAATGTGTTGGGAACTACTTTTTTTAGGATATTGTACGCGCCATTTACATCAGCATTGATTAGTTTTCCAGTAGAAGATTGAAACAGACCTCTCTTAATCCGTTTCCCTAGGTACTTAGAATGTTTATGTATTGGTTCGTGGCGAGGAAGGAACACATTTCTTTCTAAGAATTATAGAAGAATTGTTAGAGTAATTGTTCCATAAATCGTTGCATGTACTAAAAACGAAAATGTAAAACACGCCCACAATCCTTGTACCTGTTTTATTATTGCACTTATGATTCCAATAAACATAAGTAGAGCAATTATTAATAAAAAAAGAAAAATTGAAAGTAACCCAAAATACAATTCTATGAATAACACTGTAACGCTTTTTATAAAGATATAATTGATACTAGACAATATCATTATTTGCTTCTCTGAAAATTTTAGAGAAGTACTCAGGATTCGCTCCTGAAAGAATTTTCGGAACCAAATTTCATCCATCAATGTAGATATAAGAATGAGATAATAGATCTCTGGGAAAAAAGTAATGATAGAAAGATCTGAAAATGGTAGCATAAGGAAATCTGCGATATAAGCGTGAAGGGACCATAGGGAGATCACACATAAAAAACTTAGAAGTATATTAAGAAAAACAAGATTTGCATTCCGAGGAATAAAACTGGAATTTTGGAGCCCATATTTTACACTCCAAAAAAAGACTCCCAAAATGATCGTAAAAAGGGTGAATTTGGTTAAAACCAACGATGTTAGAGTAGTGTCATCAACTATTAATTGATCAACACATAAGAATATACCAATACTACTCATAATATAAATTAAACCCAGTAATAGGGAATACACCTTTGAAAAGGGTAAAATGTCATCATTAGGATGTTGATTAACAACTGATGACGCTAATCCATGAAAAATCAAACAACTTGAAGGAATTAGAAATCCCAATCCAATATAAATACAAATCATCCCTAAAATAGAAAAATATGTTCTCAAGGGAAAATCAGGTTTTGAGAGATCACTATTTAGTTGATCAGAAAACCAATCTATTGCTTCAGGGATCATAACATCCCGAGGAAGATCATGTTGACCGTCATTGATTATCCTTAAACGTGATTCGTTTGAAGCATGAACAAATAAGTCATAAGCATGGCTTACAGGTACAATGGGATCTGCTGTGCCATGAAAGATGAGAATTGACGTAATATTACCAATATAACTTACTGGAGAACGATAATTTTGTTTTTTAATGTTCTTAAATTCAATAGTGTGATGCTTGACAAAAGAGTGCCGTTCCTCACCATCCCAATCTTCTTCTGTGAGCCACTTTGTTAGATTGCTTGGGGAAGCGCATGAAACTACAGTTTTCACCCTTGAATCAATTCCACCAACAATGATACTATTCATTGCTCCAAAGGAAGTTCCCATCAAAGCAATTTTTGTGGGATCAACATCCTTCCTTGTAAGAAGATAATCGATCCCTCTTTGGATGTCAAAGCGTTCTAAACCACCAAAGTCTGATGGAACACGCGAGTCTCCGTGGCCTCGGAGATCTGGCACTAAAACTACAAAACCTGCTTTACCCATTTCCAATGCACTGGGGAGAATTAATTCTTTCCGACTTCCGTATCCATGAAGAAGAATTAATCCTGGATGGTTGACTTTTCCATTCTTGGGTTTTACAATAATGGCTGGAACTTGACAATCTTTGCCTGAAAATGAAATTTTTTCCGTTATTACTTCTTGTTGAGTCACCCAGTATTGTATAAAGGAACCAAAAACTAAAAAAAGGATTGAAAGCACAAAAAACAGTTTAAAAATAGTTTTTTGTGCCCACAGACTGACTCCAACCATGTTTCAACTATACTTTGATTTTTTCAACAAGTGAAGTGATTCGTTCTCCTAGGGCGTGAGCATCTGCCATTGCCATAGTATCCTTTCTTACTGATCGAAATTTGTGTTTACCATCCTCAGTTTCATATGATATTGTCCCCATCGGAAAGGGTGCTGTACGATAAGGGTCAGAACACGCTCCTATAACAAGCATTCCATGACCTAGGGCCCATAAATTAATTGCGTTAATGACTTGTTCTTGCCCACCATTTCTAAGACCTGCAACTGAAACTGCGCTTGCCAATTTGTTGATTAGTCGGCTTTTAGGCATTTTAAGTGGTCTAGTTCGGTCCATGAAATTCTTAAGTAACCCACTAGGACCAGCCCAATAGGAGGGAGATGCCAACACAATAGTATCAGCATTAAGGACCAGGTTTTCCAATTTGGGCATATCGTCTTTTTCTGATAAGGGGCAGGATCCTTTGACACACGTCCCACAGCCTGTACAAAGATCTATTTTATAATCAACAAGGTCTATAAACTCCAAATCAGCCTTAGAATTCTTTTTAATCGCATTCGCTACTTCTTGGAGTAAAGTTCGAGTATTAGATTTCTCCTTGTTTTTTAAGGGAGAGCCATTGATTAATAGAATGCTAGTCATGGGGATCTGCTACCTTAAAGTTACTTATTCAAAATAATCTTTGAGATAATGCCAAAGTCCAAAAAATTCCGATTCTTCATCAAGTATCGCAAACAAAGCTACTCCGTGGAGTATAGCTATTACTCCAACAACTGCTTGAATGATAGGGTGACCAATGAAACCCATGAAGAAATCAATAGTGTGTTCAGTGAAGAATGATAGAACAACCAAGACCCCAATAACAAGAGCTAGGGCTGCTGTAAATGGCCAGAGAGAAATTTCTTGATCAAGTAGTGTAATTTCTGTTTCAGCGATAAAGAGGATAGTAGTAATCACTAAAAGTGCAATAAATCCAAGAGCTACAACCTTGGTCATAGGAAATTCTTTAATGGCTCTTGCTACAAGTGTTACTCCCATTACAGATGCAAGTAAGACTGAGAACCAATGAACAAATTCTGGTTCCGCTTGTAGATCATGTATTGCGAGCGTACCAAAAATGGCAACCGCAAAACATGCTGTCCCTAGAGCTAGGGAAAAGATTGCAAAAGCAAAATTTTCTTCTAAATCTTCATCCCGACCGAATAAAGGAATGACTTTTGAAAAATACTTTACCCCTACAATGATTGTCAGAATGCCAAGGCCACCAAAAATAGCGCCTAGCAGATCAATAAATGGTTCATAAATAGAATAATCTAGGAATGGATCTGTCATTAGATATACCTCAGAATGGAAAAAACAGTTCAGTCTTTGAAACTTTTCCTAACTTAATTCAGAAATACTTCTAATCAAGAATCTTTATACTTTCATTCCAAGCTTAATCTTAGCTCCCGCTTTTAATAAACCTATTTTCCCATATTTCTTGGACATGATACTCTGATAGAGAGCCATATTCGATTTCGGAGGAAAAATTTCCTTTTCTTTCTTTTTTAATTGTATAGCGCCTGTAGGGCATTTGACAACACATAATCCACAGCCTATGCAGTGATTAAGATCAATAACTACTTTTTTATTGACAATTGATAATGCATCCATCTGACATCTTTTTACGCACGTGCCACAACCTTTACACAATTCTGTATCAACTACAGCAAAATAATTAGTCGCAAAAACCTCTGCAGGCTTTGGAAATGTTTTAGCTAAACTTAGTACTCCGCAACAGTCACCGCAACAACAGCAGATGAAACTTGGTTTCTGTGTATTTCCTGGTTGTATAACAAGGCTTTCATCTTCTGCGCGTTGTAATATTTCCAAAGTTTCTTCTTTAGATATTTCACGAGCTGAACCGTTATTAACAAAATAACTAGAAGCTCTAGGAAAAATAATACAGGTCTCTCGGACATCAGTTGTTTTACACGGTTCTTCGATCATATCTTTCCCCTGTTTACAGATACAGTTCATCACAGCAAATTGACCATCGTGGATTTCCTGGATGAATTTTCTCATATTTTCATAGGTCGTAATAGGGAGCTCATGCTCTTGGGATACGGCTTTATTGACAGGTACTACCCGTAGTTGAGGAACTCCTGTCCGAGCAAATTCCTGTGCAAAACCACTACGTAAGTATTCCACACTGTCCTCATAAAACTCCTTAGTCATTTTATTTACTTGGTACTCGAACATACCGACTGCGAAGAATGCATAGCTATAGAATTTCTTTCCCTCTCTGGGGTGCTCAAAAAAAGTAATAGCTCCTTTTTCACCTAAATTATCTAGAATATTTTCGAGTTCTTCAAATGAAATTTGCTTATTTTTTTTCTTAACCCGGGTGTAGATTTTTTCAATTGGTTCTGGAACAATATTCAGATTTAACGCGATTTTTGCTTCTTCTGCTGTGAATAGATGTTTTAAGATCTTTATTT
The DNA here is from genome assembly GCA_016839955.1 of Candidatus Hodarchaeota archaeon. Next base: position 13,173 of record JAEOTI010000435.1, read on the forward strand.
CTACTCCAGATTTTGTTTTTGGCATTCCTACTGGCATTTTATCGATTTCTTCACGCAAAGCGTGGTATACTGCATCCTTACTCAAATTATTCCACATCTAGAATTGAAAAAAACTCACAATATTTAATGCTAATTAGCTTGTAATCAATTCTTTATAACGCTTAAATTGGTCTAAAAAATGTTTGGAGTCCATTATTGTAGTATGATTGTTCATGGTGGAGTCTGGGATATTCCTGACAACTTAGTTGATGTTCAGCTCGCTTGTTGTAAAAAAGCAGCTAACCTCAAAACCGAGCTTTAGAAGCCGTGGAAGCAGCAGTAAAATACATGGAAGACAACCCCACATTTCGATGCTGTTCAGTAGAAATAGATGGCTGGTTGAGTGGGTGACTCATGTGTTTCAATAACAGGATGAAGAGAAGTCATTGCGAAAGTTGTACTTGCAAAGTCTATTGTTGAAAATCTTAGGGGCAATAAACCTTCTATAGCAATTTATAAATCGTAAAATTATCTATATGAACGAACTGAAAGTTGAACGGGGGCAATAGTTATTGATGTTTGTGGAGAGATAGGTTGAGCTTTCATCACCTCTCGTATGGCGTATGTATGGAAGAAACAAGGCACTCAAGTTCTTATGAATTATAGAATAGGGTTAAATTAAATCCTGTTATAATTACATTAAATTTTCCTTTTCAATTTTTGAGGTTTCTAGTACGTGAATTATTCAAAGAATGGTTCATTTGAGGATAAGCTTTTAGAAGCTCGAAATCTGTTAAATCGTGGACTCCTTCTTGAAGCAGAGGACCTTTTATCAAATCTTTTAGGGATGTGTAAAAGTAACACACCTGTAGAAGTTGATATCATTAATGAGTATGGGAAACTAAAACTTCGACAAGGAAAATACGACTCTGCACACAACTATTTACAACAGGGACTCGAGTTTTCCAAACATCTGAATTATCTCCATGGAAAAGCATATGCTTTGAATTACTTAGGTGGTGTCGCTTGGGGACAAGGAGATTTCACTAAATCGCTTGAAATCCATCAAAAAGCATTGAAAATAAGGAAAGAAATCGATGATAAACCAGGTATTGGAATGTCTCTTCACAATCTTGCACTGATACATTCAGAAGTTGGTGAGATAAAAAAGGCCTTAAACATCTATGATAAAGCGATAGGAACTATCAAGGAAATTGAAGACGAGACCACCCTTGTTATAACACTTCACAATATTGGTGAACTACACCTTCGATTAGGGGATTTAGATACAGCTCAACAATATGAAGAAGAAGCATTTAATCTTGCCAAAGAAAATCAA
>JAEOTI010000436.1 GCA_016839955.1 Candidatus Hodarchaeota archaeon
CTATCTTCATCTGAAAGAGTTTGAATACGTTTAATCTCAGCCTTTATAAGTGGCATCATTGTTTTAGCTTGAGATTTTAGTTCTGGTGCTTCTTCAAGGACTGACTTTACCACTGTAACAACAGTTGGCTCTTCACGGGCAGTAACCCTAAGAACATGAGATTTAATGATGTCCTCGATATCTTTGCTCAACATATCCTCTTCCAAGATAAAGACTTTACCATATTCGAGGAAGAAACAAAATTAGAGCCACACTTAAGTATTTTCACAGAAGTTATTGAAAAGAAGCATTTCTATTAAACATCAAATGGTTGTACATCATCAATGAAACGCAGATTACGGATAGCAACAGAAAAAGAGATAATTTCAGGAGAAACTACTGATATCTATTTTGAACGTACATTGAAAGTTTTAGAAAAAGATCCAGAAGTACAGTCAAAGGAAGTAGTTGCAGAAATAACTGTTTCTTCTTATAAACACGACTGGGCAGTCTTTGCAGGTCTAGAAGACATAATGAATATTTTAGAAGGAAAGAAAATTGAAGTTTGGGCAATACCTGAAGGGACGGTTTTTTTCCCTCGCAGTTCCTCAGGTATAAAAATACCTGTGATAACGATAGTTGGACAATATACTGAATTTGCAAAACTTGAAACACCTTTACTTGGACTTCTTGGTACTACAACTGGGATGGTGACCAGTGCTGCCCGAATTCGTTATGTGGCTAAAAATAAAACTTTGTTATCGTTTGGCGCAAGGCGTGCCCACCCAGTTCTATCTCCTTTGGTAAGCTACTGTGCTTTTATTGGAGGGTGTGATGGAGTTTCATCAATACTTGGAGCTAAACTACTAGGAATTGAACCTTCAGGTACAATGCCTCACGCATTGATTATTCTTTTTGAAAGCCACAAAAAAGCTTGGAAAGCCTACGATGAGATTATAGATCAGAATATCCCTCGTATAGCATTGTGTGACACTTATCTTGATGAAAAAGTTGAAAGTCAATTAGCAGTTGAAATTCTTGGAGACAAATTGTGGGGAATAAGACTAGATACTCCTGGATCTCGTCGTGGAAATTTTCTTCAAATTATTCAAGAAATAAGGTGGGAATTAGAAGTAAGAAATTATAGACCTAAAATTTTTGTTTCGGGAGGGATAGGGGAAAGTCAAATTGTTGAATTAAGGGAATTTGTTGATGGTTTTGGTGTTGGATCAGCAATAAGTAACGCACCCTCAGTTGATTTTGCACTAGACATCGTAGCATTACGAAGAAATGAGATTTGGGTTCCAGCTGCGAAAAGAGGTAAGTTTTCATCACAAAAAGATGTTTGGCAATGTTCAAAATGTCTTCAGATGGAAGTCACACCATTTACATCTAATAATGATAGAAAATGCCCAAAATGTGGAACAAATATGAATCAAATATCTTCAAAGGTTATAACAAAGGGGGAAATTACTTCCCACATCCCTAAACCTTCTCAAACACAGGCACACATAATAAAACAGGTAAAGAAGTTAATTCACTTCTAGATACTCTGATCGAGATAATCTTAATTAGGTATAATGAATTGAGGTGTGTCTAGCGTCAAGATTATGGATTGATTGTTGAATTTCTTTGTTTTTTGATGAGTCAGGTTGTTCTAGAAGAATTTTAAATATTATTTGAGCCAATTCTTGCATATCTTGTTCTCTATATCCTCGTCTAGTCAATTCAGCTGTTCCAAATCGCAATGCTGCATCTGTAAAAATTCGATATTTTGCTAATTGGTCTCTCTTTTCTCTTCCTACGTTGAAATCAGGAATTTTAAGGAATATTTGATGAGATTCACTAGCTAAACCATCAGATCTAGTTAAACAAGGTAGATTATTATCAGAAAGCGCCTTTGCAAACGCTTGAGAATTTTTTATGATTTGTTTGGCATATTCTGATCCACTCTGTATCATTTCTTCTAGTGTGATACCCAATGCCGCTATTCTTGCATTGTGGAGATTGTCAACTAATACTATTTTCTTGATTGGATCTTCTCCTATCACAACTTCAAGTGCGTCTGAAAACTCTTTTCCACTAAGAATTATTCCACCTTGTGGACCAGGAAATGACTTATGAGTCGATCCTATGAGAATATCTGCGCCTTCTCGAAGTGGATCTTGAAATTCTCCCCCTGCAATAAGACCAAGTGGGTGAGAAGCATCATATACAAGAATACCACCATAATCATGAACGAAATTAGCTATCTGTTTTATTGGATGTGGAAAAGGGATGAAGGAGGCCCCAAGGATTACCAAACTTGGTTTCTTTTTTTCTAATATTTCTAGACTTTTTTCAGGATCCAAAGTCTTTTGTGAGTCTGAATAGGCTAACGGGATAAATTCACGTTGTAAAAACTCATAATTTAAAGGATAACCTCCATGAATAAATGGTATCGCTGCAACACAATCCCCAGGTTTTGTGAAAGCATATAAAACAGCAAGATCAGCCATATTCCCCGATATTGGAGAAATATTTGTGTTTTCAGCCCTAAATAATCGACAAGCTAGCTCTTTAACTAATACAAATAGCTCCTGAATATATTTTGAACCTGGTCCATACCATTCAGCATGATATCTCCCAGCGATATCATTACTGAGGGCAGAAAAAGCTGCGGGACTCATTATATTTTCACTAGCAATCATATTTATACACGATTGCGTTCGAAGAGAATTATGGGCTTTTAGAAACATTTCTACTTTCAAAATGTTCACCATATCGGTTAATTGGTTATAAATTCATGTTATTTCAGTTATCTTCAAATTAATTCCTAGATATTCATTCTTTAATGTTGAAAAGCTGGAAACAATTCTCTGTTGTAGTCTGTTGTACTTTTGATGATGGAATGTTCTTCAATTTTGCAACTTCATCAACAGCATACGAAATAAAAATAGGAGTATTTTGTTTTATGGAGGGAATTGGAGACAAAAAAGGACTATCTGTTTCTACTAAAAGATTTTCAAGTGGGATTTCTCGAGCAAGGCGACGGTGTATTTTTCTTGTAGTTACAGCTGTTGGGATCGAAATAAACCAGCCTTTTTCCACTGCTTCAAGTGCTTGAGGAACAGATCCCGCAAAACAATGGAGAATCACATCTGTCTTTGCTGTTTCATCTAGGATCTCTATGCATTCTTTTTCTGCTTTACGAGAATGGACGAATATCGGAAGATGCAATTGGTTTGCTAAATTAATGGTTTGTATAAACGCTTTATGTTGTATTTGTTGTCCTTGGATGTCTTTAACCCAATGATAGTCAAGACCTACTTCACCAATTGCTATGATTTTTGAATGATGTTTCTTGATTAGGCCAACTGTGTGATTTACATCAATATTATATCTAACAATTCCTTGAGGAGCAAGACCAAGTGTGAGATGTATATTCTCATGTTTTTCAGCGAATTGTATTCCAAAATCATAATCTTGCGGATCAATCGCACTATTAATTACAGTTATGCAATCTTTTTTAGCTCTATTAGCTATTAGATCTGTTTTATTCTTAAACCATCGAGGAAAAAGGTGTGCATGAGCATCTATAAAATTAATAGCATCCATCTGTTTAATATTCATCCTTTTATGATTTTAAATTTCAAAAAAGTACTGTAATATAAAAAAAACGAATGGAGAAGTTTATTCCCCAAAAAACAACCGTTCATACAAATAATGGGGTAGTTCTGATTCTCGCATATGTCTCGCAGTGGATGTAATGTCATATTCTACACGAATCCATGTGTGCTCAAAGGTCCCATCTTCTTGGATTTCTAATAGTGCAGCACTAGCTCTAGGATCACCATCTCTTGGTTGTCCAACACTCCCCGGATTCAATATCGTCCCATTTTCTCCACGATATAGCATACCAATATGAGTATGACCCAGCAACATGATCTCACAAGGTTGAATTTGTTTTAAAAAGTCTTCTTTTTTATCTTCTGACGTTGTAGGTAGCACATAATCTGCTAAGTGGTCTTCAGGTGAGCCATGTGTTAAATAAAATTCAACACCATTAACGTTGAATCTTTGTTCTTCTTTCAATAATGAAAGATATGTTTTATTTTCAACTGAAAGATTTTTGTGAGTCCACTCCACTACCTTTCTTGCAGCTCGTTTAAAACCTTCTGAATGACCAGTTGTACATGCTGCGTCATGATTTCCCAATACACATACTGAAATAACTTCTTTTGATAAATTACAAACTTCATTCGGAGAAGCCCCATAACCAACAAGGTCACCAACGCATATAACATAATCTATTGTTCCAAATTCAAACTGAACGAATTGACGAATAGCTGCGAATGCCTCAATATTTGAATGAATATC
>JAEOTI010000437.1 GCA_016839955.1 Candidatus Hodarchaeota archaeon
GATCATAATGTATCCTAAATTTTTCTATATTACTTTTCAATGGATCAATTTTAGGTATAATAATAAAAAGTAATGATAATCCAACTATGGCAAACGGCATTAGGAAGAGTCCCCAGAATTTACTCATGTATCCATCCACTTGCCCTTCTGTATTCCAATGAGAAGCCATCATGTTGGGCATCTGAGGATAGACATAGATTCCAATAGCAAAAGAAAGAACGATTAATCCCACAAAAATTTTTCTAAACATCATGCATTCGCCTAATAGGGCATACTGCAGGGTACACTGCAAGTACTATATCCTTAAGAAGTTTATAGAAAGAAAATAAATCTCTAGACATTATTTAAAAAGGACTTTACCAAATATTGGAACGCATCATCAGTTCTCTTCAAAAACCAAATCAATTGCTTCTTCCACAGATTCAACAGATGTAACTTCTCTACCATCTATCACGATACCGGCCATCTTTTCAGCAACTCCGCCAGAAGGTCTGATTGCAATTACTTTTCTGTCAGTCTTTAATGCTAATGCAATTTCAGAAAGAGTTCCAGCCCCACCATTGACTGCAATAATTGCGTCAGCTGATTTGATATTGATGATGTTTCTCCCATCACCCATTCCAGTCACAATGATAATATCCACATATGGGTTTGCATCTTTATTGCACCCTGGTAGAATACCTACAGTAAGACCTTGTTTCTCCTTAGCTCCCTTACAGACTGCTTCCATAACGCCGCCTCTACCTCCAGTGATTAATACGGCGCCTCTTGATGCGATTGCTTTGCCAAGTTCTTCAGCCATTTGATAAACATCTGGGTTAATCGGTTGAGCACTTCCAATAACCGTAATCTGTTTCATACGGTAAAGTTCACATCTTCACTTAAATAACTTAGAATTCTTGATAGCCAGTCCATCTTTTTATGGAATTGTTTAGAATCCATTTTTCGATTCGATAGGCTTATATTTTTAGTCAATCTCCAAATTATTGGGTTACAGTTTTGAAAGCCAGACGAATTCAAGCTTTGAATATAACGTCCGGTCCAACCGAGAGTGGAAGATTACCCCCTGTTGGAGGGGAATTAGTTCCAATCGACAAACTATCTGTATTCCTTTCAAGTTCCTGGATTCTTATATTATTGATATTGGTTCTTCCCATTGCCTTCATATTATATAGAAAACGTGATGTAACTCTGAAGATATTGACTCCTCTGGTTTCACGATTATTCGAGTATAGAATACTACGTTAAACCCAATAATCTACTCCCACTTTCTTTTCTTGATGATTTGGGTAGATGTTTCCATTAATAATTAAATGGCAAGCCAGATAAGAATCAACTATTTGAGTTATGATGCAAGCCTTATAATCAGGTATTTATCAGCTCTTTTTATAAGCATTAAAGAAGGAAAAATACAATCATGTCTAATGATGAAGAGAAATCAAATCAAGGCAAAGAAATTAACTTAACTCGCTGTAATGGATGCGGTGGAATGTTTGATCTTGAAATTTATGGCTCATGTCCTTATTGTAAATAAAGAATGAACATTTTATTTATTGATCGTCTCGTTGCAATTGTTCTTGTTTTCATTGTCAATATCTTTCTTCTTCATATGAGATCAGTACGAGATCCATAATTTGATCGTATGCTGCCAAAAAATAGTGTAATGTTTTAACATTCATGTCCTCCTTTAAATAACTTCAAACTCTTCATAAAATTATGAAACTCATAATTTTAGGAGGCGGTTTCTGCGGAGCAATAGTAGCGAAAAAATTAGATAAGCACCGAGATGTGGATGTAATTCTAATAAATAAAAAATCATATTACGAATACACTCCAAGCATACACAAACTAATTTCTAATAGTGAATATTTAGATAAAATTACTATTCCTTTTGAAAAAATTGTAAAGCAAGGAAGAATAATCGTAGACCAATTAACCAATTTAACAGATCAATATGTCGAAACAAAAAATGAAAAAATACCATATGATTATTTGGTAATCTCTACTGGAGTAGACTATCCGATATTTCTAGATAATCAAGAAAATGTCTTCACATTGAAATCTAGCACAAGTGCAATGCAGATAAATCAAAAAATTGTCAACGCCAAAAATATACTCATTATTGGTGGAGGTTTAATCGGAACAGAGATTGCAGGAGAACTAGTAACGAAGATGAAGGACAAACATGTAACTATTATCCATTCAAAGGATAGACTGATCGAACGAAATCCTGCTCAAGCGTCATGTTATGCCCAGAAATTCTTGGAAAAAAAAGGAGCTAAAATAATCTTTAATGAAAAAATCGTTAGACATGAAGATCGAATTTTCATATCAAATAAAGATAGCAAAATAGAAGCAGATATTGCGATTTGGTGTGCTGGGATCAGATGGTCTCCGGATTATCTGAATGGTTTCGATCCACAGACCTTTGCAAATAAAGGAGCGTTGAAAGTAAAAGAACATTTACAGTTACATGGCTTTGAGAATATTTTCGCAGGAGGGGATGTCTGCAGTGTATCTGAAGAGAAAACCGCCCAAAACGCAAGAATTCATGGAAGTTTTATTGTAAAAAATCTACACAAATTGATGACAGACAAAAGAAAAATTTCGTACAAACCAAAAAAGCGAATTATGGTTATAAGCTTGGGAGATTGGTCAGGTATTTTGATTTACGGAAAAATTGTTATTACCGGAATAGTTCCGGGAATCTTAAAATATGTTGTGCAATGGTTAGCCATGCGGAGATATAAGTAACCATTCAGAAGATATTCTAGAAACCGGCTTTCTTGAATAGATTATCTTCGAACTTTTTCCACGACTTTTTAGTTAAAACAATGCTGATGTCGTCCAGTTCTTTCATGGAATCAAAATCAATTTCATATATTAACGATTGTGCATTGCCTTGTTTAGCCATGATTGTCACCAAAATAGACTCACTATCCGAACTAAAAATATAACGTTGTTATATATATGCTTAACGGTGTTATAAAAAACAGTCCCGTGAAGCGTGTGATATCTTTGAGAACGTCTAACTGGAGTTAGTATGGTCGATCTGAGCCTCTTGAAACGTAAAAATCGATTAATAATACCTTTTATAAAGGTGTAATAACACTGTTATACAAGTGTGAGATCTTGCGGCCTCCATGTGAAGAGATAGTTCAGGAATTTTTGCCAACATTCAGATCTTTAATTGCCAAAGAACTGATAGAAAAGTACAATTTCTCACAAGTCGAGGTTGCTGAGAAATTGGGAACAACGCAAGCTGCAGTCAGTCAGTATTTAAGCTCTAAAAGGGGACAAAAAAATTACTCAAAAGTAAAATCAATGGCAAGAGTAAAAACTGTGGCTAATGAAGTTGCCAAAGATATGGCGGAGAATAAGCTTGAGGAGTTTGACATAACATCAAGCTTTTGTAAATTATGCCTTGA
>JAEOTI010000438.1 GCA_016839955.1 Candidatus Hodarchaeota archaeon
CATTGATTAACATCACCATCAAAAGCTCTTACATTTGAATAATAGTGAGATATCCTGAGAAGTGTTTTGGTGTGCAATTCGTCAAAACTCAAACCGATGAACCAAAGAACATATATAAGTGGACTGTAAGGACCGATTCCCATCGAATAAATAGGATTACCCTTAGTCAAGTAAAAAGGTTCCCCTTAGAATGGTCATTGGTGATTGAGCCACTACCTACAGATGATAATCATTGTACAAAAATATTAGAATTTCTTAAAGTATTTGTGAGGAAGAAAGGAGGTAGTTGGCTTCTATATATTTGCCCAGAAGATAAATTTGGACCAGACCAGAAAAATTTTTTGTCAACATTCAATTTTAAAGAGCATTTTATAGATATTTTTTCCAAATTGGACCTAGAGGGCTTAGATCTGAAAAGTTTTCAGAATTGGGATGCTCCTGTTCTTCTAGAACATTGGCTTGACATTAAAGAAAAGAAACAATCATCAAATCAAATTATTTCGACTTTTGAAGAAATGTATAATCTTGAATGCTTAACCTCAGACGATATTCCCGAACGTGAGGGATTCAAACATCCCACATTTGAGAATTTTCTTTCTAGATTTCGTAATAAAGAAGCACTGGAAGATTCAATAATCCTAGCACGAAAGGATGAAAATATCATTGGGCTAACATATGCGTGGGTTGAAAGTGAAGAGAGAGCAGGGATCTTTTTTACTGGCGTCTTAACTAAGTTCAGGAATATGGGAATTGCAACTGCATTAAAAATGAAATTAGCACAGGATTTGAAAAACAAAGGTTACAAAACACTAATCACCAATAATAGGGCTAAGAACCTTCCAGTACTTAAGACAAATAAAAAAATGGGTTTCAAACCTTACTATAAGACGTTTTACTTCAGAAAAGCAGTATAAATGAAAATATATTTGTGGAAAGTTGGAATGAACAAGACTCAGCACACAATAAAACAGTTAGAAGAGGAGTTGAGAACCTATTTTGACGAAATTAAAGAAAAATTTGACCTTAACAATCAAATGCTAGAAGGATTTAGTTATTTAAATGAGTATTTTAAGATTAAATGTTTTGAAGATCCAGATATTACTGAAAAAAATACTGTTTTTAGAATTCTTTTAGCGTCAATGATTTATTGGTTATTGACAGACGAAATTGAGAGTAAAAAAGATAATAACCTGTCATTTGACTCCCTTATGAAAAAAATAAAAAAAAATGGAATTCATTTGGACACAAATTTAACCAACCGATTGAAAACTGATATACGAATTTTAGATAATCTAGGAATCGAATATAAGGATCGTTTTTCAAGATTAAATCTTTCTTCTCATGTAATCAACGATAACTTGGGATCTCTAATTCAAAATATGCTTCCTCATGAAATAAGAAAAGCTCTTGCCGCGAATTTTACTTCTACTCTATCCGCAAGGTTCCTTGCCTATCTTGCAATTAATAGAGACCCAATAAGGATCCTAGATCCATTTTCTGGATCTGGAAGACTACTAACTGCAGTCATTGATGAAAAAGAAACTAATACAGACCTTGAAATTACCTTTAATGAATTATGGGATTTAGCAGCCTATATTTCACTTCTACGATTGCTTTTTACTTATAGACAAAGCAAATTACAACCAAAGCTGACAGGTTACGTTGGAGACGCCTTTAAGAATTTAATAACAATGTTTAATCTTGAAAAAAACACAGAAAAGCCACATGTTGTCATTATGAACCCACCGTTTACTAGATATCTGAGGCTTAACGGCCAATATTTAAGAACATTAGAAAATGTGTGTAAAGAATATCAGGAGTACATGTCACCCCAGATGGGACTTCATGTCTTTGCATTATTCCTTGCAGACTCCGTTTTAGCTCCAGGGGGACAGATCGCAACAATTCTTCCAGCTTCAACCTTTTATTCTAAATACTCTCAAGGATTGAAAGAATTTCTTCTTTCAAAATATAAAATTCATTTTATCTTGAGTACATCAAAAGATAAAGCATTTTCTGAAGGGAGTGAGTTCAGAGAGGTTATAATGGTAGCAGAGAAACTCAAGAAGAATGAATTACCTGAGAAAAGCATTCCATTTATATCTTTAAAAGTTGAGTTATCTGCAGAGAACTACCGTTCTATTGCTCAAAAAATATGGGAGAACCCAGAATCTGATTCATCTATAAGTTTTCACCAAGTTAGTCTTCAACAGTTAAGACAAAGCTGGAATTGGATTAGATTCTTAGAGTACACTCCGCTCTACTCGCTTTCTGAAACTTTAAGAAGTAATACAAAATTAGTCCACGCTTCCTCTCTTAACCTCAGAATAATTCGTGGATTTGAAATGTACGGACCGGAATTCTTCTTTCTCCCTAATCAGGATTGGTCAAGAGGTGAGGAAACTGATGAGACTATTCAATTCATTAATAAGAAAAAAGGAATCTCTTGTCTTTTCCCTCGAAAGATCTTATTGCAAGCTTTTCGAAAACCCCGTCTCTATAATAGTGATATAACACCAATTGTGAAACATTTTGTTCTTCGAGTAAAGAAACAACATCAAAAATTGGTTCCTCAGAATTATATTATAGACAGATCTCCGATATGGCAGGTCGCTCAAAGACGCTTTGGAGAAGATTGGATTCATCATGTAAATAGGCAATTAGAATCAAAAAAACCTTTTGGACATCTCTTTGTTCTAGATAAATTTGGGATAACTACAACAGGAACCATTGTTCATTACACTGATGACCTTCTTACAGCTTCTAAAAATTTTTACATTATTGATTGTGATCAGAAAACAGCTAAATTAGTTGCTGCATGGATGAGTAGTACAATATTTATTCTTCTGTTCCTTTCTGTTCGAAGAGAAATCGGAGGTGCTTTTGGTCGACTCCAAATCGTTGATTATCAAGAAGACCGTTTGTTCCTTGATTTTTCAGTTATCCCTGAAGAAGATAAACAAGAAATTATTCAAGTGTTTGATAATCTGAGAAAATTCAAACTACCTTCTTTAAAAAACCAAATTGGCTGGGAACCCCGAAAAAACTTAGATTTTGCGATTCTCAAAGCCTTAAAACTTCAAAACACCGATATAAAGGGCTTTCTAGAACAAATTTATCAAACAGTTAGAAATCATTTTGAAGAATTAGAATATCGTGGGAAAAAACGTCGTGGGCGCGACTAGCTACGTTTTTGGTAGATTGTTAAGATAATATTGAATCTTCTCTTTATATTTAGAATGTAGATCTATGTCTTCAAGTAATTTCTGATCTGCTCCATATATCCGGAAAATTCTTGCCTCAAGTTCAGAATCAAGGTCTAGATATAGGTTCTTTAAATCTGAAAATGAAGGATATTTCTCAATAAAACTTGGATCACAATGAATTTCATTTGCTTTAACGACGAGAATTTTATCCACAATTTCAATTATTTTTTTGATCTCTGACCTTGAAGCTAGCTTTATAGGGAGTTGTTTCGCGTTCTGGATTAAAACTTTTGATTGCGCTTTTTTCTGGGGATCCATAAAGCGTTTTGTATAATACCAACTCATAAGGGCTGAATTTAATAGAGCCAATACATATTTCGTAGGATACCTCTTTTCTGATACTATCAAATTAAAGATTGATTGCGTATTAACGAAAACTATCTCTGTATACGTAGCAAGAATTCGTAGGAAACGAGAACCTGTTCGAATTTGACGAACGAGAATTCGAGGCTCATTAAAAAATCGCCATTCGCGTGGGGCGCCTAAAAAGTTACCATAACGGAGCCATTTCTTGCTATCCCAAGAGAGACCATATCTTGTTACGTTTTCTCCTGATAAAAGACGTTTAGTGTCCGTTTTGTTGTCATAATCAAGATGAAATGCCCGAGTACGAATTATCTCATCTGAATGACCTTTATATTTATCATAGGGGGTAATTCCAAGGGAAAAATTACTAATCTTACTAAGTGCGATTGATTTTTGTTCTATCAAATTAATGTAGTATCGGTCTTTTGGATTGATTTCAAGGGAGATAATATAATTTGGTGGTTCAATCCAAGTTTTTTGAACCTCTCTCCTCGAGATCTTTGCCTGAAACTTATCAATCTTAACAATTGTACTATTTCCGTCAAACACAATGGTTTCAGTGATTGTTTTATCATTTGGGCGATCATTACGACTCACTATGATAACTGGTTCAGTAATAACTTTTTTCTGAAGGATTATATCATCAAAAGTATTGTTTGGAAGACGAATCAATTGAGTAATACAATGATTTTGGAGCCAAAACTCACGAAATTTGCTGTAACTTGATTTGGAAAGGATTGGAGTAGGCACAATGAAGCAAAAAACACCTTTTTTATCTAAGAGGTCGATTCTTGTCGCTAGTTCTGAAAAAGCACAGAAATAATCCACACGATTATAGGAAAAATTGAATTCTTTACTTTTTCGAAGATAAGCACTGATTGATACTGGCATTTGTTTAACGTCAACATAGGGAGGATTTCCAATAATGCCAGAAAATTTTGTTTTATGGAAATGAACGTTCCAATGAAAATCACAGAGTTCCAAGTTAGCTTTAGAATCAAACAGCACTTTCTTAAGATAAGGCCATTTTTTGGGACTTTTTTCCATAATCTGTAAAAATTCATCCTTTAAATCATTAAAAAAATTCTCAAATTCCTGTTTTAAGCTCTTGGATTCCTGGTGACAAAGGGGAGTTTCGCTAAGTAATTCTCGTTCTTTAATTAAGGAATTTAGCCTTAAACCTTCTTCTTTATTACTTTTAAGATAATCTTCGACAAATTTTTTTGGTATTTGTATTATGGAATTACCAGGAATGAGATTAAGGTCCAAATTAGGGAAAACACTGGTTTCTTCAATCATTTCGGTGATATTAATCTTTTTGGAGGCTAATTTTATCATTTCTATCCATAAATTCAGCTGAGCAATCGAAATAGCCTTTTTATCAAGGTCTACACCCCAAATGTGACGTCTAAGAATTAAAGCAAGAAGAGATGATGGTTTTTTTTGAAGTCCAAATTCATTTACTGTTTGTCTAAAACCAGTGTTTTTTGTGTCAGAGTTCAATAGCGTATAGTATGATTGTATTAACTGGATAACCTCTTGATAATATTGGTAGATGTAGCGGAATGCTTTAACAAGAAAGGTCCCACTTCCACAAGAGGGATCAAGAATCTTGAAATTTATTATTTCTTTCAAGATTTTCTGAGATGTAGTTTCTTCTCTTTTTGGGATTGTTCTCTTAAGTTCAAGTAAAAATGGTTCCAATATCGATTTAATAAGAGTAGTAGCCATATAATTGGAAACATGGGAAGGTGTATAGTAAATCCCTCGTTCGTTTCGTAATTGAGCAAGGTAATATTCATAGGATTGACCAATAATGTCTACATCAACATTTTTGAAAGGAAATTGACAAATTCCTTGGAACGAATTATTATCCTCAAAACCCAATATTGTATTTAAAATCTTGTAAAAACCATCCCAATTTTCTTCATTGTCCTTTAGGAAGTTAAATTCATTATTTTCAAACATGTTGATAGGAAATTTTTTCTTAAACCATGCAAAAATGGTAATAAAGAAAGTAGTTACTGCAAATTTTGATCCTTTGGTTTGTTTCTTCTTTACAGCCATTTGCCAATCTTTTTCTAAGATTTTATGGGAAATTTTCAAAAAATCCTCAAGTAATTGTTTCAAAATTAATTTGTTTAATAGGGACATAACTAGATCTTTTTTTGTATAAAGATCCGTTTCTAGAAAATCCACCTTCTCTAGTTCTGTAATCCAATACTTCAAATGTTTAAAAAAGAGTAGCCTTAGTTTTGAATGATTTTGGCTCTCTAACATCGGATTTACCATATTTTTTGATTGTTCTAACAAAATCACAACTTTAGGTGAACATACAGCGAATATCCATTAAATTTAATACTTTTACTAGTTATGTTCATTTTTATTTTGAATTTTCAATAACACAATCAGCTTCAGTTTCTACGAGCCACTCCTCTCTAACAAATCTTTTAACTTCAACAAAAGTACAAGCAGGTTTGATTTTTGAAAAAAACTCTCCATGGGCTTTCGCTGCATCTTGCCAAGATGAAATATCTGTTAGCATTATCCTGGTTCTTATGACATTATCTAAGGAACCACCTGCTTCTTCAATTGCTTTTTTCATAATCTTAATACACATTATTGTTTGACCATAGATATCAGAAACATGAGAGGTACTACCGTCTGCTGCAATAGCTGCTGTTCCTGAAACTGAAATGAGGTTGCCAATTCTCACAGCTCTCGAGAATCCAATAGAATTTTCATATGGCGAACCTGAAGATATATTAATGCGTGTCATAGCTTTTCATATCCTCTTGCATGATTTTTCCACTTTAGATCTAAAACTAATGAAGATTAATTTGTCAAATCATCAAGGCTTATCTATTCTTTTTTTAAAACATTTGAATTTCAGAATTTCGAAATTCTGAAAAACTTATAAGTCACTATAGATAAATTATTTTTGGAGGAATTAGTATTCTAGACGAAATACGTAGAGAGTACCTTGTCACAATGGGAAAAGGGTATGAACATTATGGTTATCCTCATCTATGTGGATGGATTGAGGCTCTATTGACTCTTAATCCACGAGATTGGACTCAATCTGAAATTTCACTATCTTTGTCTGAGACATTCTCTGAACCGGATAAACCAACATCGCTAGCCTCAGTTAATAGAGCTATTAAGGTTCTTGAGCAGTATGGTGTTGTAGAAAAATCAGGGTCTCGAAAACGAGGATATATATATAGAATAACACCTGAATCTACACTAATTGAGAAAATGTTTCAAAATTTCGTCTCCTTCAATGGAGTCATGTTAAGTAAATTAACGATTTTAAAATCATCTAGTGACAAAATAAACGACAAAGAATTATCTACTGCGATTGAAAAGGAAATCAGAGGATATAAACTCTGGGATAAAATACTAAAAGACATTCTAAATGCTTTTCAGACTGCAAATGATTCCTGGAGGGTTTAAAGTGGAATCAATCATAGAAATTAGGGACTTGCGCAAATATTTTGGAAAAGGACCCAATATTGTAAAAGCAGTTGATGGTATATCACTTAAAATTCGAAGTGGAGAAGTTTTTGGGTTTCTTGGTCCTAATGGTGCGGGGAAAACCACTAGTTTACGAATGATATTGGGATTGCTTGAACCAGATTCAGGAGAGATTCTGATCAACGGGAAAAAAATTGGGAAAAACAGTTTAGAGCTCAAGAAGCGTGTAGGAATTATCCCCCAAGATTTAGTATTCTATAGGGATTTAACAGTAGAAGAAAATCTATGGTTCTTAGCAAACGCTTACAAAGTTCCTAAATTGCTAGCAAAAACTAGAATTGATTCCTTAATTAACCAATTAGGACTTCATGAGAAAAGAAAAACTCTTGCTCGTAAGCTATCTGGAGGACAGAAGAAAAGACTCAATTTACTCTTAGGACTTGTACATGATCCCGAAATTATTTTTTGTGATGAGCCTACACCAGGTCTAGATCCGCAAAGTCGAGCTGTAGTATGGGAATACATTCTACAGTTAGCCAAAGAAGGAAAAACTATTGTTCTGACTACTCATTTGATGGAAGAAGCCGAACGACTATCTGATCGAGTTGCAATTATGGATTACGGGAAAATTCTTGTATTAGACACTCCAGAAGTATTGAAAGCATCTATTGGACAAGGCGATTTACTTGAAGTCGAACTTAATGATCAATCGGTTATTGATGACGTTAAAAACGCTTTCAATACATTCGAGGGGATTGAGGAAGTGTTAATTTCCGGTACATCACTAATAATTCGATGTAGAGCTCTTATCTCAAAGTTAAACTTGATTTTAGGGAAAATTGAATCATTTTCAGAGATCTTGAATGTAAATATGAGAAGAACAACATTAGAAGACGTTTTTCTTCATCTAACGGGAAGAAAACTAAGAAATTAATTTTTGGAGTAACAAATTAATGGTACAACAAACTTTAGCGGTTTCAAAAAGAATTTTCTTACAAATTATTCGAAGTAAATGGACCATTCCATACTTGATTGGTTTTCCTGCGTTCTTTATAGCAGTATATGCATTTGGGTTCTCAGCTAGTGATGTAGGGGCGAACCAAACTTTTCTTCTAGGAGTAATAAATAATGATGAAGGGTTCAATAATGATGTGAAATCTCTTCTAGCAAACGAAACAATAACTGAAA
Source organism: Candidatus Hodarchaeota archaeon (assembly GCA_016839955.1). The sequence continues at coordinate 8,238 of JAEOTI010000438.1, forward strand.
AATTTTTTCAATCAGAATTTCCTCAGGAAGTAGTTGAACAGGGTTTAGCTTATGAGTTCATTCTATTATTATCAAATTTCCAGTATAATAATGAACCAAATAGTAAAAATATCTTTAAGATTACTGAATTATCAAACGAATCAGACACCACTGAAAAGCTTGAAAATAGGGAACTAGATATAATAATAGAGTTTCCTTCTACATTTTCTAACGCTATTCTTTCAGCTATCAACCACTATTGGAATATTGACCAGGGTATATACCTACATGAAGAAATCCAGGTTGAGTTTCCTGATGCTCCAAATCTACCTCTAAATGAAAATGCAACAATTGTAGTTAGAGGGGATGATACGTTTCTGAATTTTCAAATAGCAAGAACGGTCCTGAGTTCAATACTAGAAGCTTATCTGGATCCAAGTATAATCTATGGTCCTAATACTGGATCAGTTTCTCTTACATTGGATGAAGAAAACCAAGTTTTATTATCAAAGTATTCGATTTTTGAACTGATTGCTCCTGGATTGATTATTTTCGGGCTCGTAATTACTCCTGCAATGTTTGCAACATTTATAGGTGTAGAGTTCAATCCTGAAAACCGAACGTTTGACAGAATACAAATAGCACCAATTTCTCCGATTTCCTATACGTTAGGATCGTTATTAGTTCAAATCCCTATCTATTTTATTCAGGCTGTGATTCTTTTTGGTGTAACTCTTGCTTTTGGTTTCGAACCTGAGGGAGATTTAATTCTAGGATTTTGTATTGCTTTAACAATAATTCCATTTACATTAGCTCTTGCTTATCTTGCAGCTGCTTTTTTCCATGATGAAAATGTAATTGGCAATATTTTAGGGTTTGGTAGCCCAGTGATTGGTTTTGCGTCAGGTGCTTTCATTTCGTTACCACAAATCGTTATTATCCCCAATCTATTACCAACACCAAGTAACATGACCCGTGATTTTCTGATTTGGGACCTATTGCCTCTAACACATAGTGTGAATGCTATTAGAATTGTTCTATTATACAATTTCTCTCTAGAGAGTGTTTTCTTTGACATTTTCTTAGGATTTCTCTTTTCTACCCTTCTTTTAATTTGTTCTATCTATATCTTCACAAAACGGAGGTTTTAAGGGGAATTGAAATACAATCGACTACCTAAATCTCTCTCCTACTCTGTTAAAACACTACGACAGACTTTTAGGTCTTATGAGAAGTTAGGACTTATTTTTTTAGTTCCTGTGCTGTTTGTATTTGTTTTTGCATTTATGTATGGAGAAAAAAACTCGGTTGTACCAGGGAATTTCAAAGAAGATGTTTACAATGTGGGTGCGATTAATTTAGATGAAATTCCCATTTTTCCAACGGAAGTTATACAACAATTTGAAACCATCACATTAAATTTGACTCAGGAATTAGATCTAATTGGGAATCCGATGGAGAAAGGTTTTGGAAAGTTCTTTATTGATAATATTCACAAATCCCAACGACTAACTGATAAGTCAAACCCTTTTCAGTTCAATGTAATCCATTTTGACAATATTAACAATGCTAAAATTGCGACTCAAAGTCAAGATATTGCTTTGTGTTTTATTATACCAACAGATTTTAGTAAAACATTATTTGCGGGAATAAATTACTATACCAAAATAACAACTGGTAAAACAATCACAGACGATCCAGATTTAATTAATAGAACTACGACAATTAGAATGATTGGTGATTTCAGCTATTCCAGGTTTGCTGAAGCTTCAACCCTTTTAGATAAGATGTTAGAAAAATTTCTTACTGGATATTCAAAAACAACCCTACCAGGAGGATATTTTGAAACAGTCACACGCCAAATTAGCTCACAACATTTTACAAAATTTGATGTTATGGTTCCAGGGTTTTTAGTTTTCGTCTTACTAATGAGCATCTCAGGTAGTACAGCTATTCTTACTTTTGAACGTACGTCAGGAATGCTCGACCGTCTAAACTTAGCAGATTATCGCCCTTCTAACTTAATCATTGGTCTTGCTATTACTCAAGTGGTTACTACGGCTCTTCAAATTCTTGTTTTTTTCATATCTATTTATCTTGTTGGTTTCCCAGGTCCAGGTAACCCTGTGTATGCATTTATTGCTAGTCTAATTGTCATTATTCCTATTTTTGGTTTAGGACTCCTAGTCGCGGCCCTCTGCACTGATGAAAAAACAGCTACTGGGTTACCGGGATTAATTGCCGTACCAATTAGCTTCTTATCAGGAGCTTGGATTCCATTAAGTAGATGGCCTCTTTTTGGTAAAATTCAGGTTTGGCATCTCAATCCTATGTTCTCTGCAAGTGAAGCTTTTCGTAAAATTCTGTTAAATGGGTTAACCCTTGAAGATGTGTTTCTGGAATTATTCTTTGCTGCCCTGATTGGAATCTTCATTTTTCTTCTAGGATCCCTCTTATTCCGTAACCGAGCTTATCAGACGTCACCATGATGTTATTGTGATGTTATTTATAATTGTCCTTTTCGTCCAATTATATTCAAACGAATAATTCAATTCGCTCAGGGTGTAACCCGACACCCTCTATTCCCTCAGCGAAAGCGTTGGGAACTACTTTTTTCATAATGTTGTACGCTCCGTTTACGTCTGCATTGATTAGAGTTCCAGTAGAAGATTGGAACATACCTCTCTTAATCCGTCTCCCTAGATACTTGGAATGTTTCTGTATTGGTTCGTTGTCTAGGAAGGAACACTTGGATGTGTAGTTTTCGTCTGTTGTAATGAACTGAATTCCTTCGTCTTCACATTTGTATTCCAATTGTTTTATTAACATGAAAAACGGTATGTTAACGAAATGTTGGTTATTCCTCTTACCAATGTTGATGTTTTGCTTCCATGTTTGGTTGTATCCCACTACTAGCGTGTCGATGTTGTGTTGGAGACACCAATCAATTACAAATCGAGAAGATTTATGTAAACGATCTTTTATCTGTCTCTTTCGTTTCAAGAACATTCGTTGTTGTCTTTTACCGATTTTGACTCCAATTTTATCATAAATACTTTGTAAACGACTCTTTCGTTTGTTGAAATATTGATTCAGGGCTTTGATGCTCTTACCGTTAATAACAATTGGTGAATCCCCAATGTTATTTACCATCGTTGTAAGATTGTTAAGTCCTAGATCAATACTTGCAATCCTGTTCTTGGGGGGTCATAATTGAACGTCAGGTTTTTCATAAAGGATTTCTAGTAAGTAGCCTGTTCCTTGGGGGAGAAGTCGTGCCCCTCGGAGTTTTTGGCAGATACGTGTCTTAATTTGCCCTAATTTTTTGGGAAGGCTCAGAAAGTCGTCTTTAATTGTGATTTGCTGATTGGTGAACATTAGCAAATATTCTCCGTTCTTTTTGCGATAGTTTGGCAGTTTTGGTCGCCCTTGATACTTTTCAGGATGTTTTTTCCAGTCTTTGATAGCTTTGAAGAAGGCTTTCCAATTTTTGTCAAGGAGTCTAAGAAGTTGTTGGCTGGATTGGGCAGGTAACGCTCGATAGTTCTGAGAG